>JBEIFD010000016.1:0-15752 GCA_040382535.1 Merismopediaceae cyanobacterium | reverse complement strand
CACCGTTTTTTCTCCTCGAATTGCTTCTAAGGCGACTTTAGCTTTGAACTGGGCTCCGTACTGTTTTTTCTTGTTGCTCATAGATCTCCTGAGTTTCGATTTAGAGCTTACACTACTGTCCAGTTTTGGGGGGCCACTTCAGGGAATCTTTTTCAAATTGCTCAGGAGTCATGGCTTTTCCCGTACATCGTTTTGACCAGTCGGGAATAATGCCAGGTAAAACCTGCCAATTACTATACATTCCATCATTAGGTTTATTGGGAGGGGCCGCCAGCCTCAACGCCTCCACCAGGGCATCAACTTGAGTGGTCTTGATTTGCGCCTGACCAGGAATCGCTAAACTAATCAAAATTCCAGTCATGAGTAAAGTCTTGAAAGTGTTCATGTTTTGTCATCTCTTGTCATGGCTCATTATTCTCATCTTATCCCACGACTCAAAAGACTTCTGTATTAAGCCCTGGGGCTTTTGCTACAATGTCAAATTACTAGGGTTGCGTGGCTTTAAAAGAAATATCATCATTGATTACTGAGGATAGACATGAGAGATCCCCGTTATCCCACAGATTGGAACGCGATCGCATTAACTAAAAAGCAGTCAGTTGCTTGGCGTTGTGAAAAGTGCGGTCAAAAATGTCTTGAGGCTGGTGTGAAAACTAATCTGTCATTGTCGGAAAGGAGTCAGCGCAAATTACAAGTCCACCATAGTGATTATGATCCTTCCAATAATTCCCCTGAGAATTTGATCGCCCTTTGTTCAGGTTGTCATCTGAGCAAACATTCTAGAAAGAGGGGTAATGTTACTCCTGGTCAGTTGGTATTGAAGTTCTAGAGATTCTGTAGCGATCGCAGAATTGGACTCAGTTTTCAAGTGTAATTTTAGTTTCAAAGCGAGTAAAGGATTCGCATTTTCTAATTTTAGTTAAATCGGGCATTGCTCTAACAATTTTTTCGGCATCGTGGCGATCACTGTAGGGTTTGTGAAGTTTTTCCTGGAAATATTTATTGAGGACTTTTTTCGGATTTTTAGTTCGCTCTGAATTTTTCCGATCTTTTATTGTGACAGGATGGGATAGAGTTGAAAGAACACTAGAAATAGCTCTACCATCTGCAATTAACCATGCTTCTAATTCTTCAGTAATACAAATAAGGCTAATTTTATTCAGATCAACTTTAGCATCTTGAAGTGATTTATAAATTGATTCTCTATCTTCTTTTAGGCAAGGTTTTGTTTTTTTCTCTCGCCACGCTGGATATAAATCCCAAATAATAAGAATATGATCACAGTCTTGTTTTAATAATTGAGCCGTCGCTTCTCCACAATAGATAATTAAATTCGGTTTATTATCAAGAGTAACGCTCTCAATTTGCAAATCTGATCTAATTTGACGGGCTAAATATTCACAAACTTTTTTATCGGCTCCCTGGGGGCCACATTCAAAAATCATACCAATTTTCAAGCGGTTACCTCCTGAGTTAATCTTCCCATCGTATAAAGTTTGCCTGGACTAAATTTTTCAGACCAATCTTGTAATGATGTTTGGTTAGCAGGACGAATAAATACAGGTTGTCCTGTTAAATCTCGCTCAACTAAAATGAGATGAGATAAGGTTAATAAGTCTAAAAAATAAGGGGAATGAGTCGTAATAATAATTTGAGATTTTCCTGTTTCTATAAGATTACGAATTTCTTCAACAATGAGGTGAATTGTACGAGGATCGAGTCCATTTTCAATTTCCTCAATCAGGATAAGAGGTGGGGGGTTGGGATGACGTAGTACAGCTAATAGGGCTAAAATTCTGAGTGTTCCTGTGGAAAGTAACCATCCTGGAACTTTGAAATTACTCTCTGTGAGTTGAAGATAAACACTTCTTTCAAGTTCAGAGGTAATTTTGGGTTGCAGATCTTCTGCATAGGGTAGAACATATTTTAAGGTTTCCACAATGCCATTAAATATAGCTTTATCTTCACTGTAATTGTAAATAGAGAGTAAATAGTCGGCTAAATTGGAGCCGTCTTTGGCTAAAGGAATATAACCACCCGTGCGCTTTTGAAGTTTAGGTTCTCCCATAAGATAGGGATTAAGATTGAGAAATTGCCAGTGAGAAATGTTTGCATATAAATCAATATTAAATTGATGATCTAAAGAGGTATTAATACAAGATTGATCATCCGCTAAATTCTCTCTTAAAGGTTGGTCTATTGGCGTACTTTTGAGGGTTAATTTTTCATCTTGAATAAATATCTGATTACCACCTGCTCCTGCGCCAATTGTCATAGTCGCTTGATAATTTTTCCAAGCTAGATTAAATTCAATGGGATTGGTTTCTCTCGGTTGATTGCCATTACGTTGACGAGTTTGGTGAGGAACGGCTTGGTTACGAATATGTTCAAAGCCTCGCCAGGGTGACATTGCCTCATCAAGTCCCGATTCTACAATGGTTTTATAGGTTTCTAGAGCTTCAATGACACTACTTTTTCCTGACCCATTGTTACCAATAAAGACAGTTAGGGGGGTTAATTTAATGGCTTTACTGTTACGAATTGCTTTAAAGTTTTTGATTTGAATAGATTTAAGCATAGTTATTTAATTAGTCCTGTTCTAACATCGCGGTAGGCGTTTAAGGCGTTTTGTTTGACGGGATCGGCGACGATGGGAAAGGTCGTTAAGATATAGGCAAATTCAGATTCGGTTAGGCCGTAGAGGTGGGCGATAATGCCATCTAGTTCGGCGCGGAGTTGACCCCGTTGGATTTCGTTTGTTACCCCGTTTTTGTGGGATTCTAGACCAATTTCTTGGGCGAGTTCATCAAATTCGGGAGTGGTACAAATGAGCTTTGCGGCTCGTTGGACTATGGCATTAAACCATTGATCACCTTTTTGTAATCGAGGTACAGGAAGTTGATAAATATAAAACATATTAAGATTTTGACTTACTTTTTGCCGAATTATAAAGTCATTAACAAAACTGTCAAATAAAGCGATACTAAAAAGTAATTCTGAGTTATGGTTGAATGAATTATTTAAAGAGACTAAAATCGAGTTTCCACAAAATATAGATTTTGGTAAAATGCTAGAAATTAAAGCTCTTTCATTGGTACTTGATGCTACAGAACGAAAGCCAAGACGATAATCCTGATAGTCTAATTTTTGACCTTGATCAACTTGTTTTTTCCCTAACAAAGATTCACGCCCTTCTTTTTCATCAACCCAATAGCGAGGTTCTGCAAATTGGTGGTTAAATTGATGGATCATTTTACCTTCATACAAAGGAAGTCGCCCGTTTGCTAATTCTGTTTTAAATAAATGACTATCATTCGTCATATCAAATTCACGAGTTAACTTAAGATTCCATTTACCTTCAATTTTTTCACCTAATAAAGGAAATTTGAGCATTTTTTCGGCAATCTCAATATCTATTTTATTTTTAAACTCCATTACCGAAATAGAATCAGGAGAAAGTTTTCGGACTAAGGAAATGGGGATTTCAACTTGTTCGCTTTGATCATTTAAAAAGCGATCCAAATCATTAGGCTTAATTGCTTCTCTTGGATCAATCCGAAAAGCCGCATTAAAAGCATTTGTCAATGTTCCTTTTTCAAAATCAATCAAACAGAACTTAAAGCGATGATCTACACCTTCAAAAATAAAACGTTCATTAGATAAACCGAATATATTTTCAAGTTCACATTCAGAAAATAACATTTCTCGTAATTGCTTCGCACCTAAATCTGTATAAACTCCTGTTGGTAAGATAATTCCACATTTTCCACCTTTACGAAGTAAATTAAAACATTGTTCTAGGAATAACTTATATAAATTAATATCTGTTCCAGCCTTTTTACCATTAATAATTGAAATTTGATTTTTATATTGTTCTGCTGAACGGTAATAAGAACTCACATAGGGAAATTTACTTTGATATTCACACCAAGCCTGAGCAATTTCAGGTTTTTGTAAAAGCTTCTTTTGCTCTTTTTCAAAAACTTTAATATCCATTTTACTTTTTCTCACAAGCTCATTATGTTGTAGAAAAAATTCTCTTGCATTAGGTTTAAAAATTTCCCAAGGTGGATTAGTAATAATCGCATAAAATCCCCCCTTCGCAAAAACTGAATCAAAATGATAACCCCAATGAAAAGGTTCCAAATTGTTAATATCCGTAATCTTTAAAACCCGTTTTTGGGGTTTACCCGTCGGTTGGGCTTCCTCATACTTAATCCCTAACTTTTGGGAAAACTCATCTAACAAAATCTGATTTAACTTTTGCTGAGACTCCTGATTTAACTGCTCAATATGTTTGCGTAAAAATAAAAGACGATCTTCCTGCGCCGTTCCCTGAATCGCTCCTAACTCAAAAGCGTGTTGCTTATACAGGGCAATACTCTGATTTTTTTCCTGTAAAATGCGATCGTATTCTGAAGACGCTAACATTGGCAAGAAACTACCCTGCACCGCAACAGGTTGAAATAAATGTTTTTGAACTGCCACTCCCCCAGTCTGCTTCGCTTTTTTCGGGCTTAATTGATCGAACGCATTACTATCCACGCGAATCAAACCAATTAACGAATTACCCGCCATAATATTAAAATCAATATTAGGTAATGGTTCCAACTCCTTAACTGTTTTAGCAGAAGCCACTAACGCCAAAAATAGACGCAACTTGGCAATTTCCGTCGCCTCCTCCATGATGTCCACACCATAAAGATTATCCGTAATAATGCGCTTTTTGATATAGTAATCCAAAGATGGATGGGTATTGGCTTCCGTGAACCATTGCGTTAACTTTTCCTTCCCTTGAAAACTATCCAAAAATTGCTTGGATTGCCCCACCACCGCCGAATAAATATTAATTAAAGTCTTCATCGCCGCCACTAAAAACGCCCCCGAACCACAGGCAGGATCAAGTAAGGTTAAATTCGGTAAAATCTCCGTTAATAATTGCGTACATTGCGCCCCATTTAACTGCAATAATAAATCATTTAAGCCAGTATTTTCGATGCCTAAACGGTCAGCTACTAACTTATTAATCGTGCGATCGCAGAGATATTCCGTAATCTCTGGACGAGTATAATAGGCTCCAAATTCCTTTTGGTTAATATACTTTTCAAAAATGTAACCCAACACATCAGGATTAATCTCATCATCCTTGCCCTCTGGTGTGTCATCCAAATTCCAGGAATACCGCTCAAACAAACTTAACACCTGCTCAAAAGCGCGATCGCTAATGGCAATCTGAGGATATTTTTCTTCAATGGGATGCTTGAGAAATAAACCCCCATTCAAATAACAAATTTGACCAATTTTTCGCTTAATATCCGTCTCTCGTAATCCTTCAGGCTTGGCAAAACCGTCAAAAAATAAGGTGCATAAAAAACCATAAAATTGATTTTCTCCCAATGCTTGACTTTCTGCTAACTTATTTTGTAAATATTTGCCATCTCCCTTATTCAAAAAATACTTACCTTGTAAAAAATAAACAAACATTAAACGATTTAATAAAACTGAGCCATACCAACGGCGATCATTTTCATTTTCAATTGAGTCTTGCAAAAAATCGACAAAATTAATATGTAAATCCTTAAAATCTTTATAAAATTGCTTAGTAACGCGCTCAATATCAAAAGCTTCCTTGAGCTTACGTGCTGCACTAATAACCGAAACTTGGTTCTGTTCAAATTCTGTAATATCTACTACCAAACCGCCCAACTTACTCAGAAATAAATCGCCCGTCTGACCCTTCACAAATAAATGATCTCGACGATACAGCTTATTACCATCCCGTTTTACCCAATACCATAAACTTTGACGACGTTCTTGATCTAGAAAAATTAGTAGATTTTCCGCATAAATTTGACTAATAACTTGATGAACTTTACCGCGTAATTTACTATCAGGAATTTGTCCAACTTCTGCTGTAATTTCCAACACGATCACTCCCGCTAATTCAGTGATCGCCACTCGATTAAAAACCAGACCTTCTACTTCAAAAGCCGTTACCTTTCTACTTATGGGAATTGACCAACCCAGTTCTTCGATAAATAAACTGCGAAAATCAAATTCCTGTAGATATTGCCGCGATCGTTTAAGATTGAGAGTCATAATGTTAACCTTGATAAAGTCCCATTGAACAAATAATTTTGGGTTCCTGCTGTTGAGCCTCTTCTGAAATAATACAGAGGCGATTATCTACCCTGAGAGCCAACACTAATTCAACTAATTGTTGATCATTAATTCCATCTTTAAGCCTACGGTGAAGAGTATTAGTGGCTGATTGCCTTAACGGATATTTAAACAATTCCTTAATGCTTTCAATTAAATCCTGAGAGGTGAATAAAGGGCCTTGATTGTTCACATACTTTTCAAGACGATAATAACAGCGAGATTTTACACTGTTAGCTTTTCCCAGTTGTCCCCCGTTACTTTTTTCTTCTTCCGCAACTAATGTAGTCCCAATGGTTTCTAGTTCATGATGTTGCGGATCACGGGCGATCGCTGGGGTATTAGGAGCGCAATTTGCTAGGCGTAAAATGGCAATTTGAGACTGAGTAATGCTATTGCCTTGGCAATCGATATAAGCTAAAGCATCATTTCCTTGGGAAGTGCGAATATAAACTAAAGCTCCTTCTGGTTGGGTGGCCGTTGCTGCATGATGCCGACAACTGGAACTCATATCAGCTAATTGTTCAATGGTTTGCTTTAACTCAGGATTATTATCCGTCGCATTTTTCCAAATTTGTAATGCCTCAGAAGTTAAATCAATTTCATTATCCTCTAGATCATTCAGAATACCCTCTTTTTCATTATAAAGATCACGAATAATTCCCGTATCTTCTCCTTCAAAAAATTGTTCATCCGTGCCAACAACTTCTGCATTTTCCGTTAATCTTTGGCGTAGGCGATCGCGTAAATTTATCAAATTTTCTACTCCTTCCGCAGGCAAAAATGAATAACAGAAAATTTTATTTTGCTCTTGTCCAATCCGATCAATCCGACCCGCCCGTTGAATTAAACGAATAATCGCCCAGGGCAAATCATAGTTAACAATAATAGCACAATCCTGTAAATTTTGTCCTTCACTTAAAATATCCGTTGAAACTAATACTCGCAATTCTAAATTACCAGAAACTAGATTGTTTTTATGATTACTCTTAGGGCTAAATTGATAAACTAAATCCGTTGGATTGCGAGTTTCGCCTGTAATACAAGCAGTTTTGGGAACGGTTTTTGCAATCTCTTGGGCTAGGTATTTAGCGGTATCGGCAAACTGGGTAAAAATTAAAATTTTCTCTTGAGGATGATCTTCTTTAATTAATTTGATTAACGTTAATAATTTTTGATCTTCTATAGCATTCCAATTAGGACAGACTTGTAAAACTTGATTTAATGCCTGAGCATCTTCTAACAAATGAGTTGCTAATTCTGGTTTAAATAAATTGGGACGAATCCACTTAAAACGATTCTGATATTGATTCACATATAATTGATAGATTGCCTCGGCTCTTTGATAATAATTGTGTTGAGTTAATTGATCTGTTTCTTCAATAGCTTCTATTTCTTCATTATTATCTTCATCTTGATTAACAAAATAATCTGTGTCATTGTCATTATTATAGGTATCTAAAAGATTAGAATTTTGGCTACCAATAGGAATCGCTAAATTATTCTCAATCGCATAGAGATAGACGTAATTTCTTAAGATATGCCGATCCAAAGAAAGTAGAAAAGCTTCTCCACTACTTTCTAATCGTTTAAACAAATTGGTTCGACAAAAACCCATTAAACGACGACCAGCTTGTGCTAAATTATCTAAAATTATCTGCTCTTTTTCATTGGGAGCTTCGGCAGGGAAATCTAATTGATAATTACCTAAACCATAACGGGGTAAATGTAGCGCATTAATAATCGTAACGACGCGCTCAGAATAGAGAGCCGCATAGGGATCATTTTCAGTTATTCCAGTACCAAAACGTGCTGTTTTGACAATCCGTGTTGGGAAATAGGATTTGTCTCCATTGCTAAGTAATAAATATTTCCGTCCTTTTTCATCGGTTTCAGCATAGGTATTTTTAATAAAACTACGGGTACGACGAATCATAAATAATTTCATTAAATCGCGCCAGTCATCAGTATATTCACTAATTTCAAATGCTTTAAGAGAATGCTCATTAACTTGATAACGACTTCTAAAGTTATTTTCTCCCATTTCTCTAATCAGTTGTTCAGGTCTAATGCCTAAAGGCTTATCTTCTGGAATAAATAAAGCAAGTTGGGCCGACAAATCTAAATAGTCTTTGTTATAGGGTGTGGCACTGAGTAAAATGCACTTACTTTCATTAATTTCAATATAGTTTTGAATCGCTTGATATTTTTTGCCATTACGATTACGCAAGTTATGGCTTTCATCAATTAAGACCACTCGATACCGTCTCAGGGTCGGTAAAATCTGAGTTACCATACTTAAAGGAATTACTTCTGCGACCAACCTATATTCGGCAACATAGTCTTTCCACATTGAAACTAGGTTTTTAGGGCAAATAATCAGGGTTTCTAAAAAAGAATCATCCTGTAAAATTCGTGCTAAAGCGGTTCCAATTAAGGTTTTCCCTAAACCCACTACATCTCCAATTAAAACTCCCCCTCGTTTATTGACATGACGCGCCGCAATTCTGACCGCTATCTCTTGAAACTTAAATAGGCGATCGCCAAATTCACGGGGCAATCCATACTCAGACAAGCCTGCTAAGGCTTCCTGGGAAAGATGATAGGCCATTTTTAAATAGATATGATAGGGAGGGATTAGGCGATCGCCTGCCCAACTATCATCAATAACTTTTGCTAATTCTTGAGAAATATCCAAGCAACGATTATCTGTCCATCGCTCTTCAAACCATGTTTCTAACTTTTGAGTTGCATCGTGTTCAACAACATCAATATTGAGTTCTCCCTGTTTTGATAATCCCGAAAATGTCAAATTACTACTACCTAAAAAGCCGATAATAGGAACTAATTCAGGACGATAAATGAGATATAATTTGGCATGGAGGGTATGACGTAAGAAAAGCCTAACGACAACTTTTCCCGATTTTAACTGTTGACTTAGCCTTCTTAAAGTTTTCTCATCTTGATTAGTGGGTATTCCCATTGTTAACTGTTGACGAAATTCTTGAACATATTTTTGTTTTAATTTAAAGGATTTTCCTTGATCTATTTCATCGGAATTTTGATTAAAACTAAATAGAGTTTGAAGTTCCTCCTTTGGTGATTTTTGCATTCCTACTAATAAACGACAACAAAAATCTTCTCCACCTGCAAATTGTTCTATCTCCTGTTCTAATGTTTTCCAGCCACGAAGGTTAATATAACCCACACAAAAATCAGCCCGATTCGCGCCCACCAAAGTTTTCTTAAGCTCTGGTAGTAACGATTGATTCATGTTATCGAAAATTCGTGGCATTCTCTTTCTCTTCTACTATTTTTCTAAAATTTAATAACAATTATAGCTTTGATTGATGCACAAAACTAAAAGCGATCGCGTTCCTACTTTTTCCACGGCCACTTAGTCCCCATTTCCGTCATAGCCGAGAAAACCAGATACAGCACCAGTAAGCTGATCCCTGCGAGAAACGGTAATAAATCTTCTTTCATGCCGTACTTTCCCCTAGTAAAATTCTCAACCAATAGAAGTAACTAATCGTTCCTGTAGTCTGGTATAGCGTTGCTGTTCCTTCTGTTGTTTGACGGTAAAGTCGATTGCCTTTTCCGAGCCAATAACCAGAGCTAATTTCTTAGCGCGAGTTAGCCCTGTGTAGAAAAGATTACGACTAAGCAAAAGAAAATGTTTCATATAAAGGGGAAGAATCACGACTGGATACTCAGAACCTTGACTTTTGTGGATGCTGATAGCCCAGGCTAATCCTACCTCATTCAAATCGGCATAATCATAGGAAACGGAACGACCATCATAATTAATTATCATCTTTTGCTCAACGGGATCGATTTCAGCAATTTTTCCCAAGTCTCCATTAAAAACCTCTCTTTCATAATCATTTTTGAGTTGAATGACGCGATCGCCGACTCGAAAGATATTGCTTCCCCTGTTGATTTCTGCTTTTAGGGGATTGGGAGGATTCAGTAATTGTTGCACGACTTTATTGAGATTACGAGTCCCAATAATGCCCCGTTGCATGGGACAGAGAACTTGTACCTCAGTGGTGGGATTAAAACCGTGTTTGGGGATAAAATCCTCTAGTAATTCCCTAATCACTTGTACTCCGTGTTCTGGTTCCGTGCCGCCATTGTGCCAAAGACAATCAGATTTAGGATGATCAGAAATGGGTTCGAGTCTGGGATAACTTCCTTTATTAATCTGATGAGCAGAAAGAATAATGGAACTGGTTTGAGCTTGTCGAAAAATCTGCTCTAGTCGAATTACAGGAATTTTAGCCGAACCGATGAGATCCTTTAAAACATTACCTGCCCCGACGGAAGGAAGCTGGTCAATATCTCCGACTAACAATAACTGGGCATCGGGGGGAATCGCCTTGAGGAGAGAATGGGCAAGAAATAAGTCAAGCATCGAGGACTCATCTAAAACAATTGCCGTGAAAGGTAATGGATTATCCTGATTACGCTTAAAATCCATCGTTTTAGGGTCAAATTCTAGGAGCCGATGGAGGGTCTTGGCTTCTAATCCTGTCATTTCTCCTAAGCGTTGGGCTGCCCTTCCCGTAGGAGCGGCTAAACCAATACTTTTGCCCATTGCTTTCCAGAGGGCAACAATGGTTCGAGTGGTGAACGTTTTGCCCGTACCAGGGCCACCTGTCAGAATCATGATGCGGGCATTTGCCGATAATTCTACCCCTGTCCGTTGTTGGGGTGAAAGGTTAATCTGGCGGCTCGTGGTGAAACGGTCAATCCAATCTTTGACCCTGGATAAGTCCACCTCAAGAGAAGCGGTTAAATGCCCTAATAACCGTTGAGCAAGGTTTAATTCAGTGTGGTAATAAGTTGGTTTGAAACAGAGTTTCATTTCTCATGGGGCGAGTTCAATAATCAAATCATCTTCTGTGGCCATCTCGTTAATAATGGTTTCTACGGCTTCACTCGTAACGATGTGGTCATCAGTGGTCAATTTAGCGATCGCTGACTGAATCAATTCTGGTTGAGGCAAGAAACAATGCCCCTGTTCTGCACTTTCACCGAGGGAATAAAGGATGCCAGAACGATAACGAAACGGAGAAGCGGGAGAAACGCCTAATTGTCGAGCGATTTTATCTGCCGTCAGGAAACCAATCCCGAAAATATCATCTGCTAGTTGACAGGGGTTGTTCGTAACCTTGGCGATCGCCTGATCACCATACTGTTTATAGATTTTGACAGCGTAGGTTGTGGAAACACCATGACCCTGAAGGAAAAGCATGACTTCTTTAATGGCTTGTTGTTCAGCCCACGCTCTCTGAATTATTTTTACCCGTTTCCCGCCAATGCCGCCCACTTCAATAAGGCGATCGCTCTGGTTTTCGATAATGTCTAGGGTTTCCAGTCCGAAGTGAGCAACGATGCGTTTAGCCGTAACAGGGCCACCCCCTTTAATCAATCCACTGCCTAGATATTTTTCTAGCCCTGTTAAAGTGGCGGGTTTGGTTTCCTGGTAGTGAGTTACCTGAAACTGTGGGCCATACTTGGGATGTTCCCGCCAGTTTCCTTGTAATTTAAGGGTTTGACCTGCTTGAATATTGGCAAAATCCCCAATAATCGTGATTAAATCCGTCGCCTTGGGAACTTGTAATCTGGCGACTGTGTAACCAGATTCTTCGGAATGGAAGGTAATTCGCTCAATGATGCCTGTTAGAAACTCGCTCTGTGGCTGGTTCATAGCGATAACTCAATAGTGTAATAAAAACTCGGTCACGACATGAGCCGTTTTTCCCTGCCCCGTTGACGGTGGCTTTTATTGTTTGAATCCCTAAGAGGCGATCGCTTCCCTACTTTTCCCAGGGATACTCTCGCAAGCAAGGGCAATAAATCACTATTTACTCGCTTGGTGAAAAAGCGACAGAAATATGTTTACTTGCTATCATAACTAAAAGTTAGTATGTAAAACTATTTGCTTGTGAACGTGCAAACATGAAAACATTGTCCATACTCTCTCAGAAAGGGGGAGCAGGTAAAACGACCCTAGCCATACATTTAGCCGTGGCGGCTGAACTCAGTGGCAAACAAACCGCATTGATAAATATAGATCCTCAAGCAAGTTCTAGCAGTTGGGGGGATAGTCGAGAAGGAGAAAGCCCCGCAGTTGTTTCATCCCAAGCCAGTCGATTAGAAAAAGTTTTAGAAGCGGCACGAAACGCTGGTGCAAAACTAGCCATCATTGACACAGCCCCCCATTCAGAAAGTGCCTCTTTAGCGGCGGCGAGGGCGGCTGACTTTATTTTGATTCCCTGCCGTCCTGCTATTCTCGATTTAAGGGCCATTGGTAACACTATTGATCTCGTCAAACTTGCCAACAAACCCGCCAGCATTATTTTAAATACCGTTCCCCCGCGAGGAAATTTAGCAGAGGAAGCCAAAGCCGCGATCGCCATTTATGAAATCGTAGTGTGTCCTGTTCACATTGGTAATAGAGCCGCGTTTTCTAATTCCCTAACGGCTGGACTCACGGCCCAAGAGTATGAACCCAAAGGAAAAGCGGCAGATGAAATCAAACAACTTTACAAGTGGATATGTCAACAAATAAACATGACTTAATATTTACTTGTAATAAAGTTATGTTGTTATTATGTAAACATTTTCTCTGTGGCTAAGTTTCATGCTTGCGTTGCAGAAGCAATGATTAGTTATCAAGCTAAAGTGCAAACATAGTTTCATGATAAGATATGAATAAGTTGTAAAGTTAAGGTGAAATCATGGTAAAGAAAACAAGCTTGGCATCAGCGTTACAGGTTGCTAGTGGAAAAGAAGTTCCTGTACTAGAATCTCCTTCACCAGCAGAAGTAAAGCCAAATAGTAGTACCGTATTTCCCCCTAGCCGTCAGGGGAAAAAAGCAATAACAGGTTACTTTGATCCCGCCGTTTCCCGACAACTCAGACAACTTGCCTTAGATAAGGACACAACCGTTCAGGCGTTATTATCGGAGGGTCTGAATGAACTTTTCATTAAATATGGTCGTAACCCGATCGCTTAAACGAGGAGTCAATAGCAAACGGACAAAAACCATCGTTAAGGCTGAAAGCTTTACACAGTAAGGATTGTATTAATCGAGTAGTTTTGGAACGAAAGTGTACGCTAAGGCTACAAGTGTTACACAGTAAGGGTTTTAAAGTTATCCTTTACTAAAAATAGCCATAAACTCGGTGACGACATCGGCAGTCCTTAGCTGTTGGGATTCCTTGTTTTAGCATCATGCGATCGCATGAATAATCCCGTTCTGACCAAAAGTAAGTGATAGCATTGAGAAGACTGTTCAGTATTGTCGCTTATGCAGGTTTTTAATCATGAAAGCAATTCAATCAACGGGCAAAATTGATACTGAAGGTAGATTATCCTTAGACCATCCTATTCCAGGGACTCTTCCCAGTACGGTGCGCGTGATTATTTTATTTGAAGAGATTGAAGCAGAAGATACTCAAATCAGCCCATATCACCAGCCAACGGCCATGACTTCCGAAGAATTACAGCATCAATTAAAGCAAGCATTGACGGTTACAGGCTATGACTCAAGGGAAAAAATTATTCAACTGGTACAAGATGTTAAACAAGAAATTGTGCAAGAGCGTCAACAAAAATACAAATAATTAAAATGCCGATAATTCCCTCATTGATTTCTTTACTCCTTCTGAATTTGTGAATCAGTATTTAAAGGAAAAAGAACGACTAGATTTTTTTTAGCGATCGCCTCGTCTTGGTAACATTTCTTACTCACCATAAATGTCTTTTAAGACTTCTAAAATTGCCTGATCCGCTTTTTTCCATGCTTCATCTAAGCTTTCATACTCGTTTTTCCCTTCCCAATACATACCACCCTCATCGAATATGCGAATGAATGAATTAAATCGAATATGCGAATGAATGAATTAAGAGGACTATTCACGTCATAACCGATTTCAATTAATCCTTCATGCTCATTAACCCAACGAGCAATATTGGGATAACTTTTTTCAAATAAAGACTTCATAGAATTGAATCAATACGTTGACTAAATGTAAACTAGATTTTTTATCTTCTCATGCTTCAGTAATATCCAGATAGCTTTTGGAGACTAAAAAAGTGCGATCGCATCCCTAACCCTCAGCATCTGTTAAGATGATATTACTGCTAAAACTGGTTAGATACATCTATGACTACCAAACAGATTCAAGATTATACCTCACAGCTTGAACAGAGAGTAAAAATCTTAGAAACAGAACTATTAGCAATAAAACGGATGTTAGCTACATCCTCTCAGGAAAAATCTCCTTGGTGGTTAAAGGTGGCGGGAAGTTTTGAACAAGATCCTGCCTTTGATGAAGTTGTTCAACTCGGACAAGAATGGCGTAAATCGGTTCAGTAGGAGTTCGCTATTTCGTAATGTATATACTCGACACAGATCATCTTAGCTTTATTCAACGAAATGGGAAAGAAGGAAAGAAAATCTTAGCTAGACTGGCAATCCTAGATAACCCTGAAGTAGCAGTCACGGTCATTACTTACGAAGAGCAAGTTAGGGGACGACTTTCGTTTTTATCCAAGGCAAAAACTATAGATCGACAAGTCTTAGCTTACCAGGGATTAGAACAGCTAGTCCTTGATTATCAATCGATTGTGATTGTCCCTTTTAATCGGATAGCTGTTTTAGAGCATCAACGCTTGCGAAAATCCTATCCTCGTCTAGGAAATATGGATCTAAAAATAGCAGCCATAACTCTAACCAACGAGAAGGCAATTTTACTTACTCGTAACGAGTCAGATTTTAGACAAATTAGCGAATTACAAATAGAGGATTGGTCAGTATGAATCTATTATGGGCGTACTATCGCGGAGGTCTTCATTCCAACGGGGAAAGGTGACGAAGAAATACCTGTTAATGCCATGATGCTCAGGTCTGGTTATGCTTATTATTACGCTCAATATTCTAAGAATTGTGCGGAAAATGCTATTACTTACGAGAATTTAGAGCTAGAGGCACAGCGATCGCAGGTTGGAATGTGGAAGAATCCCAATTCAATGAAACCGTCTGATTTTGGGAAAAGGGCTAGAGAAAAATAGAAGAATTTTAAGGCGATCGCAGTTCAGCCGCCTATGAGTATCAATGGAACCGTTTTGTACGCTCAGGCTACATCTCTTGCCATGCTTGGGTTTCAGATATCGGTATTTCTAAATCTCTTTTTTTCAGAGAATAATTTTAACTTATCTAAAAACTTGTCTAACATGATTTTACAGAGAAAATACATAAGCAAATATTATGATGAAAGAACAAGTTTTAGCGATCTTTTTTCTTAGCGTACAAAACGGTTCCATTGCTACTCAAGGGCGAAAGTGTGATCGCACCTATTAGTCCTGTCCGAAATATAATCTCAAGCCTAAAATACTTACACAATAAACAACCCAAAGAATACAATTCGTTTTTAATGTTCAATACCTTTGCCAATTTAGTCCAGAGAGTAGAGAAGACTTTAACGGTAAACTTTCTTTCAAGCGAGGCTTGGCAAAAGTAGTAATCCTAAAAAATTCCGTTAAGGTTTTCCGAAAGGTTTTTTTTAATGTATCCTTT
>JBEIFD010000015.1:0-15809 GCA_040382535.1 Merismopediaceae cyanobacterium | reverse complement strand
TCCTAATTTTTCTTGCAAAACCATAGCCGAATCAAACCTCTATTTTTGTAAGTGGATCTACGGATAAAGCGCGACTCTCTAAAAACTGAAAATGATTATCTAAACTTGCTAAAAAATCATCAAATTCTGATCACGCTCGCGTAAGCCTATAAATTACCTCAACTACAAAATCATGCCGACCCTAAATCTCAGCGAAGAACAAGTCTTATCACTGATTGATCAACTATTCTCAGATCAGCAAACCCAAATCTTACAAACACTATTCCAAAAACAACAAACAAACGCTGACCCACTTAGATCTGCTGGTAAAACGCGATCGCCTCTTCCCATTTAAGAAATTCAAGAAAAATGCGATCGCTGATTAAAATTCAATCAAAAAATTAACCTTGAGCCGCTCGGATGAGTTCTGCGGCAACTTCAGGACGAGAAAATTCAGGTGGCGGAAGTTGTCCTGAGCGAATTAACTCCCGAACCTTTGTTCCTGATAAATGAACCCGTTCCTCTGGCCCACTGGGACTGGTTTTTGTCGTTGCCATTTGTTGAGTGCGTTTACAATAAAAAGCGTGTTCAAACATCATGGGTATAATACCCAACTCACCTGGCTGAAACTTGTCGAAAATATATTGAGCATCATAGGTTCCGTAATAATCGCCAACACCTGCATGATCCCGACCCACAATAAAATGGGTGCAACCATAATTTTTACGGATTAAGGCATGGAAAATCGCTTCCCTGGGGCCTGCATAGCGCATGGCGGAAGGATTAATTCCTAAAACAACCCGCTCCTTGGGATAATAACGATCCAACATGATTGCATAACAGCGCATTCGTACATCGGCAGGAATATCATCTTCCTTCGTCGCTCCCACTAAGGGATGTAAAAAGAGACCATCAACGGTTTCCATTGCACATTTTTGGATATATTCATGGGCGCGATGGATGGGGTTACGAGTCTGGAAACCCACGATTGTTTTCCAACCCAACTCTTCAAAGCGTTTACGAGATTCGGCGGGATCAATTTGATAGGCAGGAAATAAAGGATGGGCTTCCCGTTCCAACAACCAAATTGGGCCTGCTAGATTGACGGGGCCTTGATCGTAAACAACCTTAACGCCTGGGTGTTTCTGATCATCCGTTAAATAGACGTTAACCGCTTCATGGGCTTTTACGTAATGATATTTTTGAGTTAATTCTAAAATTCCAATAAATTTACCATTTTGGTCATCTAAACGAACCCAATTGCCTTCTTTAAGCGGAGCCGCCACTTCTTCACTAACGGATAGGGTGATGGGGATTGACCAGGGCAGTCCATTGGTGAGGTACATTTCTTCAACGACTTTTTCGTAGTCAGCCTGTTCCATAAAGCCCTTGAGCGGACTAAAACCACCGATCGCGATCATGACCAAATCAGAAGTTGCCCGTTCATCTAAGGTCACACGGGGTAAGGTGTCAGCTTGGGCTAAAAATTCTGCCCGTTCGGCAGGAGTGGCAATACGATTAATCAGTTGACCGCCGTGAGGAGCGATGCCTGGAATAGGAATACTCATATTTTGTTAATTTAGAAGATTTTCTATGTTGTGATGGGAACTCTTAGGGCTTAAAAAATTCCTTTAGGATGCGAGTTCAATTGTATCAAAACCTGAGTCTCCCAAATGGTCGGTGCTACGGATTTGATGCCAATATTTAGAGCATTTTTAGACTATTTATTTCATTGCTTGTTTCTTTTCTGCCTTGAGGTCACGGTTACTGGAGGCGGCAATTTCCGCATCCATTAAAGTACGCCCTGTAGCTGCGAGATAAACATCATCCAAACTAGGACGGGATTGGGACAGGCTAAAAATCGGTAAATCAGCAGAAATTAAAGTTTGTTCAATGGTGCTGAGGGGATTGCTTTGGGCCTTCACTACTAAATTGAGGGAATTGCCCTGGGCGGTATTAATAATCACGTCCTCCACAAAATTCAGAGATTTTAATAGATATTTGGCTTTTTCGGCTTCTTCTAAATTCGCAAATTCTCGGATTCTCAGGGTGACGCGATCGCCGCCCACTCGGTCTTTTAATTCTGACGGACTTCCTTCGGCTAAAACCTTCCCTTGATCAATAATCACTAGGCGATCGGCTAGGGCATCAATTTCTTCGAGGTAATGACTGGTAATTAAAACCGTCGTTCCCGCATCCCGTAGCTGACGTAAAAAATCCCAGAGGATAAAACGACTTTCAATATCTAATCCCACCGAGGGTTCATCCAATACTAAAACCGCAGGCTGATGCAATAATCCCGCCGCCAAATCCAGACGTTTGCGTAAGCCGCCCGAATAGGTTCCCGTTTTTTGTTCGGCATAATCACTTAATTTCAGTAGTTCTAGCAATAATTGAATCCGTTCCTTCGATTGATTGGGGGATAAATGATAAAGGTCTGCTTGGAGTTGTAGCAGTTCTCGTCCCGTTAAAATTTTATCCAAAGCCACTTCCTGAGCCACATACCCCAACAGACGACGAGCCAACTTGGGTTGCTCAATCACAGAAACCCCTTCTACCTCTAGGGTTCCACTGTCGGGTTTAGCGAGGGTGCAGAGACAACGAATGGTCGTGGTTTTGCCTGCTCCATTGGGGCCTAAAAGTCCAAAAATTTCTCCAGGCTGTACCGAGAAGGAAATATCTTTAACGGCTTCGATCGCCCCATAACGCTTTTTTAGGTGTTCAACACGAACGGCAGGACTCATAACGGTTCAGGGTTAGCAGAGGAATGATACAAATTGCAACAATTTTTTCTTATTCTAGCAGTCTAGGGAAGCTTGGACAGGGACAGGGAAACAAAAAATCGGGGTGTTAATTTTGCTTGGATCAATCTTTAGGGCGATCGCGTCAGTCCGATGGCATTATTTGACGGGATGAGCTACCAACTGATTAAGAAGCTTTTTATCCATTAGGGCGTTCAGGAAATAAGTAGCTAGTTACAATTAAACTGAATAATACATTTTGCGCTCGATCCCCCCTTCCCCCCTTGATAAGCTACTGTGTACACACATTTACCCTCAACCTCCTTCTGCCCCCCCAGCCCCCCAACTTTGGGGGGAGTTCGGAAAATTTCTGAGTTGGAAGTCCCCCAGAATTGGGGGATTTAGGGGGCTAGATCAGGTTAAACAGAAAACCAAAAACTTGTGTGTACACGGTAGCCTTGATAAGGGGGGTGTTCGTAGGACGGGGGGATCTTATCGATTTGAAGACCCATCTATTTAGATAGAATATGCTCACCATTAAACCTCGATTTGAAACCTTTGAAGAATACCTTTTATATGACGATAATTCGGAAAAACTCTATGAACTATTTAATGGGGAATTGATAGAAGTGCCACCAGAATCAGGGTTTAATATTGAAATTGCTAATTTCCTATTTCTTACATTTGCGCAGCTTGTCGGTTATCGCCGAGTAAGGGGACACGGACTGGAACTGGAAGTCAGAGGCGAACCCAAAAATCGTTATCCTGATTTGACCATTATTCGAGAAGAACATATTCAACAACTCTCAAAGCGTAATACGATTCGCTTGGCGATGGCTCCCCCTTTAGTTGTCATGGAAATTGTTAGCCCTGGGGAAATCCAAAGAGATAGAGACTACATCGCTAAAAGACTTCAATACCAGGATTGTTGCATTCCCGAATATTGGATTGTAGATCCCCAAACTCAAACGATTTTAATTTTAGAACTGGTGGGAGATTCCTATCGCAATTTCGGTGAATTTAAAGGAAATGATTTACTGCGATCGCCGACCTTTGGACAACTCAAACTACGGATTGTAGATATTTTAAATGCTAATTAAATAGGAGTTAATCAAACATGGTTCAACTACTCACTAAAACCTATTCCTTTGAAGAATACCTAGTTTATGACGATGGCACGGATAACAAATATGAATTAGTTAACGGAGAATTAAAACTTATGCCTACTGCCAGTGGTTTTCATGCTTTCATTTTGATTTTTCTCTATGATGTTTTAAAAGCAGAAATTGATCGCATTAAACAGCAATGGAAAGTGATGCCTGGAACTGTAGGAGTAAGAACTGCCAAAAGAAAATCCAGAATTCCTGATCTCATCATTTTGTCCGAGGAGCAATGTCAAGAGCTCAGAAAAATGTCCACCGCCGTTTTGGAAAATTCTCCTCTCCTAGCGATAGAAATTGTTAGTCCGAATAATTCTGTTGATGACTATCGCTATAAGCGTTCTGAATATGCAGTGAGAGAAATTCCTGAATATTGGATTATTGATCCAGAAATTGAAAAAGTCTCGGTTTTATTATTGGTTTCTGGTTTTTATGAGGTTACAGAATTCACAGGTGAACAGGAAATTAAATCTTTACTATTTCCTGAATTAAAGTTGACTGCTAAACAAATTTTTGATGTATAAAACTTTTATTCTAGTATTAAAGATAATTACAAAAGTCTTGATAATCCCAAAATCACTAAGTTAAAATTTCTCTAAAACCTCTTCAAGTCAAATCTCATTAATTTATGACAACAAATAGTACGAATCAGAAATTACGATTCATCAGGCAAAAAATAACGGATTATTAGGGAACGATCGCGTTTTGGATTCATCCCTCAGAAGAAGGCGATCGCCCATAGTAAACGATCATCAATTCTATTTAGACTCTTTTAAATGATTATATTGCTCCTGATTAATCCTACCCGAACTATAGAGGGTTTCCGTAATCTCAGAAATAGTTAACACCGAATAGGCATTATAGCCCTTAGCCTTTATCCGCTCCTTAACGCCCTCCTCATGGTCAATTAAAACCACAATATCCTTAATTTTTAAACCTGAAGACTCCAACTTTCCTGCCCCTTCGATCGCGCTTTTTCCCGTAATCAAAATATCGTCCACAATCACAACCGTTTCTCCTGCTTCATAATGTCCCTCAATTAAGCGACGAGTCCCATGCGCCTTGACTTCCTTGCGGGGATAAATCATCGGATAATGTAATAATAAAGATAACCCCGTTGCCGTTGGTAAAGAACCGTAGGGAATGCCCGCAATTCTGTCGAAACTTAATGTCCTTAAAATTTCCGCGTAGGCCTGTAGCACTTGATGGAAAATTTGGGGATTAGAAATAATTTTACGAAGATCAATGTAATAGGAAAAAGTCGCGCCCGAAGCTTGGACATATTCCCCAAATAGTAAACAACCAATATCATACAATTGCAAAATCAAAGATTGATGGGGATGACTTTCCAAAAAACAAACATCGGGTGTCCATAAATCGCAACTCGAATCAATTTCTATTACCTGCTCTCTTACCTGATTAATTTCATTTTTGAGAAGATTAACTTGATCAAAGATATTTTCTTCTATCAATAAATCTTGAGGAACAGGAACCAATAAACCAATCCCTAATGTATTTAATCCCGCTCTGAGAATATCCTTGAGATTCGCCTTATTTTCTGACCAAATACTTCTTAAAAGAATCGTCCGTTCAGGAGCCGCTAAACGAATTTTTTTTATGACTTCCGCATCATTGGTTCCGACTTCTAGATACAATTGCTCTGGCGTTCCCCAGGTTTGCACTTCCTTGACTACCTGTAAATAAAAAGGAGATTCTGCCATCGGATAATTTTGTAGGGCGATCGCGCCTGGATTGGAGGTATGACAAAGGATAAAAACCCCCCTATCGGGATACATCAAAAATGGCGCGCTTTGATCCAATCCCGCAAAGGGATTTAAAGTAACGGCATCAACTTTCCAATCTTCAAAAATCGCTTTAGCAAAGACAGTGCTAGTATTCAAATCTCCATGTTTAGCATCCAAAATCAGGGGAATATGGGCAGGAATTTTTCCCAACATTCTGATCAGCAAATCCAAACCCGCACTCCCTAATACTTCATAAAATCCGAGGGTGGGTCTGTAGGCACAAACTAATTCCTGGGTTTCGGTGATCACAAAACTTAACCAAGTTTCTAATCGCTCAATTATCGTTGCAGTTGCGTCATCTTGTTTCCAATTTCTCATGATTTCTGGGTTCGGATCTAGGGCAACTACCAGTAAACTTTGATTAAGAGCGATCGCATCATTGAGCTTATCAAAAAAAATCATTTTATAAACTGTCAATTAACGAGGAAAAAAATACTAAAACCAACCCCGATCTTAATCTAGTCTAGACCCATAAAACTAGTACCCCTATTTGACAAATTTCGCTATGATAGTCACAATAATTTGACTGCTTAAATCAAGACGAGTTATCTATATGAAAAATCACACTCTGGGTATTAGTAGTTTATTCGGGTTAATTGGACTGTTCCCTCTGCTGGCTTTCCCTGCCCAAGCCCAAGAGGAATGTACCGTTGTGACCAATGTTCCTGCCAATGTAATTCCTCCTGTCAATTGTGCCAAAATCTACAATGCCACCCCAGGAAGAGTGGAGCAAAGTGGCGCAGTTGGTCAACTCCTCATTGAGACAGACAGCCGACTAGCACCAACCGTTAATGCCTTTGCTGTGGCATATCCTTCTCCTGGCAACACTATTTTCCCGAATAACGTTTTAGAAACCGCAACCTATGCCAACGCCCATCTCCAATTTGATGACGGGACGCTCGTTTGGATGAAGCCAGAAACGCAACTCGGACTGAGTGACGGTGACACCTGTGAATGGAATCCCTCAATCAATGCCATCCAGCAATCTGCCAAACAAAAACTTTGTGTGGTGACGGGTTCGATCTTAATCATGACACCTGGCAGGAAGCCTGGCGTACTGGTGCGTACTGATGAAGCAACGGTTTCGACCCCTTCTAACGTTTATATGGTTACTCGCCATCAAAAGAAACAACGTACCGAGATCTTTGTATTTACTGGAAGCCGAGTCGCTTCTGTTCTGACTTCTTCCAATACCCAGACCTTCTGTGGGGATGAGACTCAACAACTCCAATCAGGTTGCTCTTTTCGAGTAGTGGCGGGAGAATATCTGTCGGTAACAAATCAGGGAAAATCGATGGTTAAACCTTTTGATGCCGCCGCTTGGGTCGTCTTAGACCCCTTTTTCGCTCCCATCAGAGCAAATACCCCTATGCAAGCAGAGGGACAATCAGAGACACTTGTGGCTCAATCGGCTGGATTGCAACCTCCATCGGCGCTCAATACTCTTCAGCCCGCCCAATCACGTCTCATCAAAACCTTGGGATATCAACAGTTTGCCTCTTATTGTCCAATTTCCGCGATAAAAGAGACCTCTTTCGGCTTTGCTGAATTACCTCCTCCCCAATTCAATCCTCGTACCATGCCTCCTGTTATCGTCCCTCAGGCTCCCCTTTACATTCCCCCTAACATCCGCTCGGCCCCTCGTCCTGTCCGAGGTTTGTGGTAATTCACTCAGTTAATTAATTAAGTAGCTGGTTGAAATTAAATATAAAATGTAGGGTAGGCATCCTGCCTGTCCACAGGCTAGAAGCCTGTTCTACGATCTGACAATTAATTAAGCCCACTTACTTAGAATTATTGTTAAGCCTACCCTAGAGAAATTTTTGAATTTATTTCTTGTTTTGGGTAGGCTACTTGTTATTTAAGTCTAATTAATTTCTGTTTTATCTATCTGCGATCGCGGAGTTTCACTTTCTGAGGGTATTTCTTCTGGGTTTTCTTCCTCAGAGTTGTTTTCTATAGACGTTTCGGCGATCGCTTCTTCGATCATGGTTGGTGCCGATGGATCGGTGATTATTTGAGAGACTTCTGAATGATTCTCTTCTTCCCAATCATCATCCCAATTTTCTTCTATTTCGTTTTCGGCTAAGGTCTCGGAAGAAGGAACCCCTTCAGGCAATTCGACGGTTTCAATTTCAGTTATTACTTCCGCCACTGAGATATCGGATTCTTCGGAGTCCAAATTTTCGGTGGTGATCACGTCTTCTTGAACAGTTTCCGTCTCGATGACCCCGACGGGATTGGTTGCTTCCTTGGGTTCCCCAGCATCCTCAACGGTTTCGATCGCCTCTAGGGCGGCAGTAATCGTTTCCGTTTTGGGAGGTGTGGGCTTTTTCCCGAATAATTTACTAAAAAATCCCTGTTTTTTAGGTTTGGCAAACGGTTGAGACGTTCTAGCTCTGGGCGGGGTGATGGTAGCTTCAGTTTTTTCGGGTAAACGGGATTCACTATCGCTTTCGATCGCTTCTCTCGTTAAGACTGGCTCCACTGCTTCAACTTCTGGAGTAACAGGACTTTCAGGCTCAACCGTCTTCTCAGGAATTTCCTCATTGGCATTAGGGGCGATCGCCTCTTCTGTTAAAGATTCAGGAATTTCAGTTTCCACAACATCAGCAGGTTCAACGGGCGTTTCCGTCAAAGATGCCGTTGTCTCCCCAGGCGTGACCGTTTCAACCGCAGTCTTAGCAATGGGTGGGACTTTCGCTTTTTTCTTGCCTAATCCACCCCCAATCCAGTCCAGCAAAGAAAACGTTTTAATGCCCGCTTGTTTTTCGGGATTGGCGATCGCGGCCCGCAGGGAAATCGTTTGCCAGGCAAAGGACAAAACCAGCACCACTGCGGCCATCTGTCCTAATAAAGCACCGCCCGTAAAGCGTCCCGCGCACAGCCAAAGCACTAAGCCGTAAAATAATCCCACCCCGCTCCACAAGAAATCATCCTTACGATGCAATTTTGGGGCAAAGAATGCAGAAAAGAAGAGGACAACACTAGCCAGTGCAATCGCGATCGCTAAGATATATGCCAACATGAAGGGTTACTCCGTCGAGATTCCTTCTCCCATTCTGAAGCATATTGTCCGTTCCGTTACAGTTTTTTCTATTTACTCGGATTTTGCTGTGGGTTTCCAAAACATTAAGAATCGTTATTAAGTAGTGATGAATACCTTAAATTTAAGCGGATTTTGCCAGGCTATTGTTAAACCAATTCCTGTAGATATATCTGAAATCGACAGAAGGAGTTTAATCCATGACAGCAGAAACCCTAAGCCCCGATATTCAGACAATCGAGCCGCCCGAACTCGAAGTCGTTAATCTGACCAAACAATTTGGTTCCTTTACTGCCCTCGATCAGGTCTCTCTCAAGGTTAAATCTGGCTCTTTTCACGCGCTCCTCGGCGAAAATGGGGCAGGAAAAAGTACCCTGGTTAAATGCGTCATGGGTTTTTATCTTCCCACGCACGGTGATGTTTTAGTGGGTAAACACTCCCGCGAAATTAAGACTCCCCGCGATGCCCACCACTACGGAATCGGCATGGTTTATCAGCATTTCACCTCAGTCCCCTCCATGACCGTCGCTGAAAATTTAGTCCTGTCTCGCCTGGATTCCGATAATCTCATCAACTGGAAACAGGAACATCAAGACCTACAAGCGTTCATGGAGACGACTCCCTTTCGGATTCCCCTGAATACGCCCGTCGCTCAACTCGCCGCAGGTCAAAAGCAAAAATTAGAAATTCTCAAACAAATTTATCTCAAAAGCCGCATTCTGATTCTGGATGAACCTACTTCCGTCCTAACGCCCCAGGAAGCGGATGAAATCTTAGGATTACTCCGTAAAGAAGTGGATGAAAAACGATTAAGTATTTTGATGATTAGTCATAAATTTCGCGAGGTCACGGCCTTTGCTGATGAAATTACTGTTCTACGCAAGGGAAAATTAGCAGGACATGGCATTGTCAAAGAGTTGACCGTCGCAGAGATGAGTCAGATGATGATGGGAGAGAAAAAAGAGCCAGAATCCATCGAAAAGGCCATCCAATCGAACGATGATAGGGTTTTACAGGTTCAGGAACTCCACGCCAATAAAGATAACGGTTTACCCGCCCTGGAAGGCATTAATTTAACGGTCAATCAGGGAGAAATTGTTGGGATTGCGGGGGTTAGTGGCAATGGACAACGGGAATTAGTTGAAGTTTTGGCAGGACAACGCCCCTTAACCAGTGGTCAATTACTCGTCAATGGTGAAATCTATGGCGCGACCCGTGCGGAAATGTTTCGTCATCAGGTTTTTGCGCTCCCTGAAGAACCTCTGAGAAATGCCTGTGTCCCGTCGATGAGTGTGGCAGAAAATATGGCGTTGCGAACCTTTGATCGTCCTCCCCAGGCTAAGGCGGGTTTTTTATTGATCCTCCGAGCCATTCAAGAAGCGGCCAAAGGTCTGATTCAAACGTTTTCGGTTAAAACCCCTTCTCCCGAAACACCGATCGCGAATTTGTCGGGCGGGAATGTGCAAAGGGCTGTTTTAGCGAGGGAACTTTCAGCGAGTCATATTAACCTTTTAATTGCGGCAAATCCTTGTTTTGGGTTAGATTTTGGAGCGGTGGAATATATTCACAGTCAGATTGTGGCGGCACGGAATCGGGGAGTTGCAGTTTTGTTGGTTAGTGAAGATTTGGATGAACTTTTGAAATTATCTGACCGTATTCTAGTGATGAGTGAGGGGAAAATTGTCTATGAAAGCGCGATCGCCGAGGTAGATTTTGGCATGATTGGACAACGGATGGCAGGCCATTAAAAAGAAGGTTAACAACGGGCTACAATAATACTTGTACTTACAGAGGTACAACTCTAGCGATGAACATAGTCAACTTTAGCGAAGCAAGAAGCAACTTTAAATCCGTATTAGATACCGTGTCTAATGACAAAAATTGTACTGTAATTGTTAGAAGGGATGCAGAAGAAGCTGTAGTCATGTCTAAAAGTTATTATGACAGTTTGATGGAAACCGTTTATCTTTTAAAATCTCCCGCAAATGCTCAACATTTAGCAGAAGCGATCGCCGAGTACAAGGCAGGAAAAACACAAAAACACGATTTAATTGATGCGTAAATTAGCATTATTTCTTATCGCTATCATTACCCAGAATAAAAATAATCAGCGCGATCGCGGAAGCCGATTTTGGGATAATTGGACAACGGATGGCAGGCCATTAAGAAAAGACAAAATGCTCGCAGGAACATAATATTTTTTGTCCTTATAATTTATGAGCAAGTAGCTTAAAACATTCGATAAATGAAGCGAATAAATCCTTAAATCACCCTCTTCGTAAAGTAACTAAAACAGTACAACTTCCGTTAGTTGCCGTGATTTGGTTACTAATAGCATTACTAAGAGTAAAGCCAGTAATTGATAAGGGAGAATTAATACTCGGATAAAGAATGCCAGCAGTTGTAAAACCAGTTGTTGTCCCTGGATTACTCCATGTCTCTGTTGTTAAGGTTGGCGTTCCTGATGATCCTCCAGTTTTAATTGCAATATTAGAAGAACAATTACTAGCAGGACTTGAAGTGTTTTGTAAGATTGCTCTAGCTGATTCCGCGAAGACACCCGCAGCCGTTATTGCAACCCCATCTGATGCTCTTGTATAAGCTTGAGAAACAACTCCATAGGTTGCATTATTCGTATCTTTTGCAAGGCTATTTTTACTTGTTTGAGAGTTTAAATTATCACCAGCTATATGAAGTTCTGCTAAATTACCACTTTTGCAAACAAAAAAACCACTGGTATTATTAGGATAAGGTGTCCCGCCATTACCACAGGTTCCTGGATCTTTACTATCTTTCCCCGATGCAATGAGATCTACTAACAGATCAAAATCGGTAGAACCTGTGTAAGCACCACTGCTGTTTAGTAAAGGGCCACAGCGATAAATTGCGTTCTTTCCTAGCCAAGTAGCTTCAGGTTGTTTCATATAGTAAACAACATTGATTGTGCTACTACCATTAACCGATAATCCTAAGACAGGAGTAGTACCAGTCTGTCCACTACACAAGCTATTCAATGTCGTACTTAATGAACTATCTGCTGTAATTGTTGCAGATGACTTAACTTCTTCACTAATAAAATCAACAGCGCGACCGAGATTATATTTCATATCTCCACCAGCAGTTGCGATCATATTTTGTCTCGTCATCACATAAACGCCATAACCCGCCGCCGAAACAACCATTAGAGTAAGTACAGAAGTGATGATCAGTTCAATTAAGGTATAACCCGAATGGGTATTTTTTTTAAGGATTTTAAGCAGATTCAAATAATTTTTCATAATTATTAGTCCTAAAAAGAAGATTGACAATTGGTTGCAGAAATTGACCCCTCAGTAGTCCCGTTGTAAATCCCACTCCGCATAATCCCCAGAAAATTTGAGACCACTAAGCAATATTTTGTCTGAGTAGAGGGAGATTCGACCACAATTGTGCCAAGATTCGTCGTATTCCCTTTATAGGAAAAACGGATCGTTTTACCAGGAAAGTTTTCAGTTACGGTTATCTCGCTTAAATCCAGACCTGCGTTACTCAAACAACCTACATACTGATTGCCAGCCTCAACCGTCAGCAAAGTAGGATTAACATTAATATTCATCGCAACTTTGCACTCCTTTCCCATTTTAATCGCATTTCGTTGAGCTTCCTGTAAAGTTCCCTTAATCTGGAAAAGTGCGCTTTGGGCCTTCCGTTTTTCTATCGCTCCCATCATGCTGGGAATCGCCAAGCTTGCTAAAATTCCGATAATTACAATGACAATCATAACTTCGAGGAGTGTCCAGCCTGAATTTCTACAAACGAGTCCAGAAGAGTTATCAAGATATTTTTTACGAAAAAAGCCCAAATAGAAAAGTGTCCTGATCACCTTTTTATTCTCCTTAACATTACAAAAGATGGAATGTCAAGTATTATAAAAAGGATTTATAAGATTTTGTCTGTGTTGGAGCTAAAAATGTTACCTTTTTTCCCTGAAAGCCTGATTCTCTCGTTGAAAGATGTTACCTTTTGCCTCTGAAGTAAAATCTTAAAAAGATGAATTACAATTCCCACCGCTATAGGTTCCCGATCGCATAATCCCGATGCCCGAAGAAATCGCGAGACAAGTTTGGGTGGTTGTCTTCGTAGAAGCCAAAACAATGGTTATAGTATTGGTGGTATTCCCTTTATAGGAAAAAACGATTTCTGTGCCTGATGGAGGAGTAACAAGACTTCCACTAGATAGAATTTTTAGACTAATTTCTTTGCCAGAAGTGTCGTTAGAAGTTATGGGACTAGAAATACATCCAGCAGGACTTCCACTGACCGTCGTTCCAGTGATAGTTACGGTACAACTTTGACCATTTTTAATCGCCGCCCGTTGTGCTTCTTGGATCGCGCCTTTGACTTGTCCCATACTAGATTGCAACTGATTCTTACCCATTCCGCTCATCATGCTAGGAATTGCCATAGAAGCCAAAATACCGACGATAACCGATACTATTGCCATCTCGATCAGAGTCCAACCCTGATTAGGGACTAAGGGCCGCGGCAGGTAAAACCTCTGTATAAAGTGTTGCCAAAACTTTAGTTGAATCATTTTCTTCTCTTACCGTATAAGTTACTTTTAAAACTTGGGGATTTGTATTGTCTCCAGTAGCATTACGAATCATCTGATAGGATTTCCCAAAAAAAGTTTGAGTCCCTACTACTCTATCTGTCACACTGCTACTAGCATCTAAATTCCCCTCTAATCGTCGAGCAAACCCATTATTGTAAGCAGTAACACCAGCGAAACAAGTGTTAGCATCTCCTGTACCAGAACAAGCTGTTATACCTGAAGGTGGAGTGGTGTAAATAGTCGATGTTGACGCTGATGCAGCCAGTGACTTTACATTCTCTACGTCCTGCTGAATCCAATAAACCGCTTTTGCTTGCCTGTCCGCTTTTACCTGAAACATTGCCGCATACAACAGTCCATTTAAAGAAGTCATAAAGGTCAAAAAGACGACCATCATGGCAACTAAAACTTCTAGCATCGATAAGCCCGAATCAGGAACAGGCGATCGCGATCGGCATAAATACAAAAGAAATTTTTGGCGCATAAATTTGTTTAACATTCCGTTTAAGCCTCCTCCCCGATCGCTTGGATTCGCCAGCAAAACTCATCATAAATGACCAACGGCAAAACAAAACCGCGATCGCCCTTAGACAGGTTCAGTTGACGAAGAGATCCGAGTTTGAGGTGGGAACGAAGAAAAAAAAGAAAAGGATTCATAAGCGCGGTACATCCATAACCCATAGGTCGGGAAACAGAATTTTCTACTCCTCTATCATCTATGATTTGGATCACTTTTTACTGTGATCTGGATCACGATAAAGGGTAAAAGCAAGAAAAATTGACAATTTCTGGAGAGATACAGGGGAAAACCCGTAGAGTCAGGGATTTAATCCTAGTAGGAATTTCAGTGTATTCTCTAGGATCTCAATGTTTTTTTAGTTGAATTGGTGATTGGGGTTAATTGTCCTCACAAATTAGGCGATCGCGATTCGTCATAAAAACAGGCAATCGCGTGAAATTCAAACTTTGTCCTACACCGTGAAGCCTACAAATTTTTTTTGAATTTTCTGTGATTAGCAAAAATCTTCCTATTGATCCATAAAAACCTTCCCAGGATCAAAGTCAAATAGCTCAAAATATCTAAATTTCGTGGGGTTAGTCGAGTTTTTAGACAGCGATCGCGGTTCGATTAAATTTCCAAAATTCTTTTCCCGTAAATAGTTTTAAGGGATTTTAACCTGCGGAATCTGGGTTATATTGATTGAACGTCAGGAAAATTTCAGAACCTAAAAACCCATCAAATATTTTGTATTAAACAGCCAATATGTCCGTCTATTCCCTTATTATCCCTATTTATAACGAAGAAGAAAACATTGGCGAACTCTATCGCCGCGTTGGGTCGGTCATGGATCGCCTGGACGAATCCGTAGAGCTAATTTTTATTAATGATGGGAGCCAAGATCATTCCCTCAAACTCATACGAGAATTACAAGAAAAAGACGATCGCATTTGTTATTTGAGCTTAGGCAGAAATTTTGGCCATCAAATTGCCGTGACCGCAGGCTTAAATTTTGCCAAGGGTCAAGCCGTGATCATCCTCGACGCAGACTTACAAGATCCTCCCGAACTCATTCCCGATCTATTAGAAAAATGGCGACAGGGCTATCAAGTTATCTACGCTCAACGCACTAAACGGAAAAAAGAAGGCTGGTTCAAGCGTTTTACCGCCTATGTTTTTTATCGACTGTTACAACAATTAGCGGATGTAGATATTCCCACCGATACAGGGGATTTTTGCCTCATGGATAGGCGAGTAGTCGATTTGCTCAATTCCATGCCCGAACAAAATCGCTATATTCGGGGACTCCGATCCTGGGTCGGGTTTCGGCAAACCGCCATTCAATTTGAACGTGATCCGCGTTTTGCAGGAGAAGTAAAATATACGTTTCGTAAATCCTTTACCTTGGCGATCAACAGCCTGGTTTCCTTTTCTAAGGTTCCCCTGCGCCTTTCGACTTATTTAGGTTTATTTTCGGCATTTTTAGCCGCGTTAATGGCTCTATTGGTTTTATATTGGCGTTTATATCAACCCCATTCTCCCCTAACAGGATTTGCGGCGATTATGATTGCTATTTTATTTTTAGGTTCAGTCCAATTGGTCTGTATTGGAATTTTAGGAGAGTATATTGGACGAATTTATGAAGAAGTAAAAGGCCGACCGCTTTATACCCTCGCTGAAGTGAGTGGTTTCGAGAAAATTCCGCGATCGGAGACAACGTAAGTCAAAATCAAACTAATAAAAACTTAAACTCATGCCAGGCAAAGCTTTTAGCCTCTGTCTTCTAACACTTTTACATCAAAAATCTCGTAGAGCCAAGGGAATTTATAGCGGAATTCACTTGGATGAGGTATAAATATAAAAAAGAGTTTAGTAAACAATACCTTTGCCAATTTAGTCCAGAGAGTAGAGAAGACTTTAACGGTAAACTTTCTTTCAAGCGAGGCTTGGCAAAAGTAGTAATCCTAAAAAATTCCGTTAAGGTT
>JBEIFD010000014.1:0-15869 GCA_040382535.1 Merismopediaceae cyanobacterium | reverse complement strand
GTCGGGTTTAGGCATTTTGCAAGGAATTTTTTCCAGTGTGTTTGCGGGAATTTTTGGCGCAGTGATTAGCCTCTATATGCTGATTGACGGTGACAAACTTTGGCAATCCTGTCTCAAATTAGTTCCCATTGCTTCCCGCGATCGCTTTGCCCAGATTTTTCGGCAGAGTTTTTTGGGGTTTATACGGGGACAACTTGTCTTAATGGTGTTTTTGTCCATCGCCAGTTTCTTGGTGTTTACTGTTTTAGGCGTTAATTATTCCCTAATTTTCGCGCTGATTGTGGGAATTCTAGACGCAATTCCTGGCATTGGTGCGACCCTCGGCGTTTTAATTGTGACCTTATTAGTTTTTACTTCCCAGGGAACGGCGATCGCGATAAAAGTCATTATTAGTTCTATCATACTGCAACAAATTCAAGATAATCTTATTCGTCCTAAAGTAATGGGAAATGCTCTAGAATTAAACCCTGTTATTCTCTTTTTGGCCCTCTTTATCGGGGAACAAGTGGCAGGATTATTGGGGGTTTTTCTCTCTATTCCGATTGCGGGTATGATTGCCATTTGGATGGGATTACTACAGGAAGAAAAAAGGCTATTAGAAGAAACAAAAAAAGACGTTTCCGATCTCCCAGAAAAGTCCTGATTAGTTCAATTTTAATTCAATTAACTTATTGACTAATCCCTATCAAGTTGAAGATTTGCCTGAATACATTCAGCAACTGTTTCACCCGTCCGCACTGCCCCCTCAAAAAATCCTGCCCAGCGATCAGCCATTTCTGTTCCTGCCCAATGGATTCGTCCCACTGGGGTTGTCAGAGCATCACCCAAACTTGTCCAGACACCAGGCGGCATAAAAGCAGCGTATCCTCCTCCAGTCCAGGGTTCGCTAGGCCAATCAACCTCGTCATAGGTCACAGGAGATAAAGCTTCATCGCCGAAATAAATCGCTAAATCCGACAGCACCGCGCCACGACGATCGCCTTCACTCATGGGTTGCCAACGGCCATAGCGATCGCCAACGACAAAAGTTGCAATGACTCCAACGCCTGTTTCTGGATCAGAACTATCAGCACAGAGTTCAATCCACTCGCAGTTTCCTTCGGCAATGCCAGCTAGTCCTTTTTCTCTCCAGAATGGGCGATCATAGGAGATTAAAATTTTGGCACAGCAACCCATTGGCACTCGTTGAGTGAGTTGCGCTCGTGAAGGCGGCATGGGCGGAGCGTAGTGAATTCGGCCTGCTAGATGGGGTGGCATCGCAACAACGACAAATTTTGCCGTAAAAGAATTATGGGAAGTTTTGACTTCAACCTCTGTTTCGCTATGGTGAATACTTAAAACGGGTTCATTTAAATGGATGCGATCGCCCAACTCTGCCGCAATCTTTTCAGGAATTTGTCCCGCTCCCCCGTGAAGCAGTTCCGCTTCGGGATGTTCCGATTGGGGCGCACTGTTTTGTCCCCAAAGAACATGAAGAAGAGATACCTGACTGGGTTCGGCGGGGCCTAAAAAACCAACAGCACGACACAAATAGGAAAAATACCAGTGTCCAAAATCAGTATGGGTATTGTCTTCAATCCAACGGGCAAAAGTATCCCTATCAAGCCGTTTATTTTGCTCATTCGGACGGGGATATCCATCAGGCATTGCACTAGAAAGTTCATGAAAGCATTCCCAAGCCGTCATCGCATCCTGCCATTCTTCTTCGGGTAAATCGGGAATTTCACCTTCATGAAGTCCTTGAAAGAAGCCGTTAAATTCGTAGCGTTTGCCATTGAACACAAGCACCGTTTTTCCATGAGCAGGAGAAGGAAAGCGACGCACTTTATATTCATCTAGTAGGACTAAGAATCGTGTCTGGGTCGGGCCAACCCATTGACCCCCAAAATCGATCCATTGTCCTGATTCTAGAGTGCGACCATACATTCTCCCCCCAAGGCGATCGCGAGCTTCTATTAACAAAATATTTTGACCAGACCGATGCAAATTACGAGCCGCAATAAGTCCTGAAAGTCCAGCACCAACGATAATGCAATCATAAACTTTGGGTTTTAATAATGACATTTTATTGATTCCAGAGTTGAATTTTTATTCTATTTGTATAATACAACCCTAAGACCTTATAAGATGAGATACTATATTTTTACTAATTATCGAAAAAATAATACTGACATTTAAAACTTTTTGCATTAACATAACCAAAAATTATCTACTTAGAAACTAACCCCAAAAATTCTCTTTATGTTGACACAAATCCCTGAACGACAAATGCACTGGGTTCGCTGGGTTTTAACAAGCGGCTGGCTATTACTCATCGCCTCTCTTTTGTATGATCCTTGGACATCAGCCCTGACTGAACCCGATCACCCTTGGAGTCCCCTACGCCTTACGGATGTCTGTATCAAAGTACAAGGGAAATGTTTACCCCAAGAACCCTATGCTGTGGGAGCAACGCTTTTTTGGGGAGCAGTCGTTCCATCGGGCATCTTCATTTTATTAGTCTTTGGCCATGAATTGTGGCGACGGATTTGCCCTTTATCTTTTCTCTCGCAAATTCCACGCGCCCTCGGTTGGCAACGACAATTTAAACGAGAAAACCCAAAAACAGGAAAAATACGCTACGAATTAGCAAAAGTTCAGGCGGATTCCTGGTTGGGAAAAAACTATTCCTATCTCCAATTTGGTTGGTTATTTGTGGGATTATGTGGACGAATTTTGTTCTTTAATGCCGATCGCCTGATGTTGGCGTTGTGGATTTTGTTTGCGATCGCGGCGGCTATTTTTGTCGGTTATTTTTATGGCGGAAAATCCTGGTGTCAATATTTTTGCCCAATGGCTCCTGTCCAGACTATTTTTAGTGAACCGAGTGGTTTATTAGGCAGTAAACCCCATTTGAGCGACGAAAAAATTAGTCAATCCATGTGTCGAACTGTGCTACCCGATAAAACTGAACAAAGTGCCTGTGTTGCTTGCCAAAGTCCTTGTTTTGATATTGATTCAGAACGGGCCTATTGGGAAAGATTAAATAGCCCTGAAAAATCCTTTGTACATTACGGCTATGTCGGTTTAGTGATTGGCTATTTTCTTTATTACTATTTATACGCAGGCAACTGGGATTATTACTTTTCAGGCATTTGGAATCGTGACCCTAATCAACTCGCTTCCTTGATGAATCCTGGGCTTTATCTTTTTGGACAAGCGATTAATATTCCCAAGCTTTTTGCAGTGCCTTTAGTATTAGGATTATTTACCGCGATCGCGATTATTTTAGGACGAGCCATTGAAGCCCAAGCACAATCCTATTTTCAGAAAAATTTTAACGTAAAACCTGAAGTCGTTCGCCATCGTTTGTTTGCAATTTGTACCTTTTTAATTTTTGATTTCTTTTTCCTGTTTGCAGGTCGTCCGCTCCTTCTGTTACTCCCTATTTGGGTTCAATATATTTTTGATCTAAGTCTGGTTTTTTTAAGTACATTATGGTTACAAAAAACCTGGAATCAAAGTCGAGAAATTTACTCCCGCGAAAGTTTAGCCCTTCGTTTACGCAAACAATTAGAGAAATTGCAACTTGATATTTCTCAATTTCTCGAAGGTCGTTCTCTCAAGGATCTTCAGCCCAATGAAATCTATGTATTAGCCAAAGTTCTGATTGGTTTTAATCGAGAAAAACGACATCAAGTTTATAAAGGAGTGGTTAAAGAATCCTTAGAAGAAGGTTATATTAATAGTGCCAGTAGTCTAGAAGTTTTAAAACAAATGCGGCAAGAATTGGGAATTAGTAACGATGAACACCGCGAAGTTTTAGAAGAATTAGGCATTGAAGATCCTGAATTACTTGATCCTAATCGTCAATGGAGTTTAGAAAATCAAGTCCGTTTAAACGGTTATCAAAAATCCCTAGAACGAATTTTGAGACTACAACAATTATCTTCTGAAGCAACCCTTGAATTATCTCCCCAAGACTCGGCTAAAATGCGTTCTCTCAGTCGGGATTATTTAATTACCTCTCAGGAAGAAGACTCCATTTTAGAAGGGCTTTCTCCGAATACAGATGGTTTGGCAAAAGCTGAATTTTTACTTGCTCGATTAACCGAATTAGCCGATCGCGATCGCGCTTTAGCTCAAGCTATTCTCCAAGAACATCAAGCGGTAGTAAAAATATTACAAGATAATATCAAACAGAAACAAATATTAATTGTTAAAAACCTTTTAGCAATCCTAAAAAATCGGCAAAATGAATCGAATACTCTACCAATATTGCAATCAATTAAAACGATGGTTTCTTCTGTTCTACTAGAAGTTGCGGAGGATGAAAATTTACAAGGTCAATGGAATCAAGATATTGTTAATATTTTTACTCAACCTGAAGTAAACTCTACGGATTTTTCGAGAGAATATTCAACTCAAGAAATTGTCAGTCATCTAGAAATCCTCTTGGAAAATTACGATCCCCCCGTTCAAGCCGCCGCCCTTTATCTGATCGCCCAACTAGATTTAATCAAGTCCCAGGCGATCGCCCGTCATTTAACCCCAGAATCCAAAACGCCCTTGGTTCAAGAAACTGTAGAAAAAATTCTTTCGGTAACAACGCTTCCCGCTCTCTCGATTTTTTCCAAATTAGAAAAATTGGTTTATTTGTTTAATAGTGATTTCTTTGAGCAAATGCAAACAGGAACCCTGATAGACTTGGGCGATCGCGCTGAGATCAGGATTTATAGCAAAGATCAAGCCATCACGGAAGCGGGGGATACCTGTCGAGAATTATTGCTGTTAATTGAGGGAGAAGCCAAGATTTACTACCATCTGGCGGATGAAATTCGCATTGAAAGTCTCTACCCTGGTCAAGTCCTGGATGAATTAGAAGTTTTGGGCCATAGCAATTTAGAAAATACGATCCTTGCCGACAGCGAACATACTCGTATTTTGGCGGTTTCAGTCGATGCCTTTGATGATCTCCTCGATCAAGATCCTGACTTTGCCCGTCGCGTTCTAGAACTCGAAAGTCAACAACTCCAAAAATTAACGCGATCGCGAAAAATTTAGATTTATGCAAGATGTTTAGTCAATTTTTCTTACATTTTACGATCGCGTTATGATTTATTAATGGCCCTAATCAAAAATATTTTATGAGGTCTATCAATGGCTCAAGCAATTCGTCAAACTGCGGTTGTAACATCAGAGGGAAAAGTAGAAATCCAATCTAGCCAACTTCATCAAGGGGCGAAAATTGAAATTATTATTATCCTTGAGGATCATTTAGAAAAATCTTCGGCTGAAGCCTTAGCGATTCAAAGACTTGGATACCTAGATAAGCCGAGCCAATTGGTAACGGTAATTGATGCCGATCAAGAAATTGACGAAGAATCTTTGCAAAAATGGGTCGCAAACTATGGGCAGCAAGCCTAATTACATTGTTCAACGAGTACCAGAAATCCCAGAAGATTTATCTGAATTACCGATAGATTTACAGGAAAACTTGCCGATTTATCAACAGATTTTGGCGATCGCTCCTTATCAATTATTTGGTTTAGCGAGCCATAATCTAACGGGAAAATTAAAAGGTTATCGGGCGATTGAAATTGATTATCAAGGTATCGCTTACCGTTTAGTCTATAAAATTCACGAAAAGCCTGCTCCCAAGCGAGTGGTTATTTTAAGCTTTGCCGAACATGATCCTGCCTACGAGAAAGCAAAAAAACGTAAATCAGGCAAATAAAGTCTTCAGACTTGTCCCTAATCCTTTTATAATTCATAAGTTATTCCAAAGATTTCATCACTAATGACCTTGTTACCTCAACCGCCTAAAATTCTCTCTGCTATTTGGGAACGTGCGATCGCCGAAGGTTGGAAAAAATCTTAGCTTTAGGATTGAGTGATCGCCCTACAATAAAATCACGATCAAAATCTGGAGTTCCAATGTCTTCTGCCGAGTCTTCACTTCTAGATACTGCTTTGAGCGATTATGAATCCGTGCTGAATAGTTGGCAAAATAGCGAAACGCCTAATGGTGAGCAGGCAGTCAATATCTTAACAGCCAGAGATAAAGTTCAAAAGGCTTTAGGGGCTGAAAACCAAGTAACAGCAAATCTTTTAGAACAGTTAGTGGCATTAGACAGTCAACTCCAGGAAAATGCGGCTTTAATCGCCCAAGTTTTAGATTTAGCGACCTATCGCAATTCTCTTTCTGTCACGACCCAAGATTGGTGGTGGAATCTAGATTCGACGGTTGAATCTGACTCCTCCGATAAATTTGCTTGGTTATGGAAGGGGGCAAGGCTGAGCGTATGGACAATGAATTTAGGTTTATTGGGAACTTTAGCAACTCGCTTTTTTAGCGGTGCTTCTGGATTAACAGAGGTATTAACCATTGCCTTGCCAAGTATTTTAGTGTTATTGCAGGCTAATAATGAATTAACTTCTTCGGGTCAAGAAGGGTTTAACCGACTGTTTAATCGCCTCAAAATCCACCCCCATCTCTATGAGCAGGCAAAATTTATTCCTACGGCCTCTTTATTTGCCTTTTTACTGATGATTTGGTTTCTACAACCTCAATTTTCTCAAGAAATTAATCGAGAAGGCCGTCGAGCAGAAGAAAAAGGTCAGTTAACGAATGCAGAGCAAAATTATTTAAAAGCGATCGCCTTAGATGGTAATAATTTGGATGCGACGTATAATCTAGGAAATCTTTATGAGGAATTGCAAAATTTTGATAATGCCCTTAAGTATTACATCATTGCGGCTAAGGGAGGTGTTCCCGATGCTTACAATAACCTAGCGCGTCTGTATATTTTGCAAAATAAATACTCAGAGGCCGTTCTTTTATTAAAAGATGGTTTGGCACTGATTGAGCAGAAAGAACAAAAAGAAGCAAATGTGTCTAATGACTTAAATGCTGTTAAATATAGTATGTTCAAAAATTTAGGCTGGGCGAAACTTAAGCAAGCAAACTATCAAGAAGCTGAGGGATTTTTATTCGGGGCGATCGGTATTGCTAGTGAGCCAGAAATTCAGTCCTATATCCTGAATCCAGGTGCAGCTAATTGTCTTTTGGCCCAAGTCCTAGAGGCACAAAAATCATCGGGCGCAGTTGAACAGTGGCGACAATGCTATGATTTAGTCAACAAGCGGTTAGGAGCCAGAGATGTTCGTAACGCTGAAGAGGAAACCTGGTCTTCCCTTGCTAAACAAAAGTTAAATCTCGAAGGAGAATCTACCCCATGATACCAAAAAATCAGTTAATCGCATCCGCACTAATTGCGGGAATAATAGTCATCGCGTCTTCTGAATTAAGTTTAGGTGAATCAATGGGCGTTAATATTTTGATCATTAACAAAGGCGAAGTCAATGTTAAGAAGGAAACCTGGAAAGCCTTCCAAAAAGCTAGTACTGGTTCGCTTTTGCGTCCCAATGATTATTTGCAAATGGGTTCAAATGCCTCTGCGTTCCTCCTGTGTAGTAATACGGAACGATGGCAACCCACTGCGGGTAAACAATTTAGAGTTTCTGAGGGGTGTCCGAGGGGAACAGCTTCCCGTCCTCGCACTGTTGCCCGCGCCCAAACCCGTGCAGGAAATGAGCCGATTCCTTATATTATCAGTCCTCGCAATACGGAGCTTTTGAGCGATCGCCCTTTGTTAAAGTGGAATCCTGTGTCAGGGGCAACTCGTTATCAGGTGCAGTTAGAGGGTGGCGGCTTAGATTGGCAAACGGAAACTAAGGAGACTCAGGTACTTTATGGGGGGCAAGAACCCTTGAAGTCTGGAGTTAAGTACTTGTTGACGGTGACGACGGATAAAGGAGTCTCGTCTAAGCAGGAAGTGGGGGCCAATTTGATGTTTGGGCTGATGGCCACGGAGAAGGCAAAGGTTGTTAAAGAGGAGGCGACAAATCTGAAAAAACAGGGTTTGTCCCCAGAAGCGGAAACTTTGTCCCTCGCCTATCTCTATGAAGGAAATAACCTCAAGGCAGAGGCGATCGCCCTTTTACAGTCTCTCAGTCAACAAAAAAGCCAAAATCGGGTGGTTTATAGCTTATTGGGGGATTTGTTCCTACAGACGGGTTTAAATCAACAGGCCCAGCAGGCTTACGAGCAGGCTTTAGCCCTTGCCCAAAAATCGGGAGATCAAGAGGGTGAAGCGGAAGCTCAATCGGGGTTAGGAGAGGCCAACTTTGGGCTAAAGAAGGAGGAGGAGGCTCTTTCTTGGTTGAAAAAGGCTCAGGCTAGTTACGGTGCTTTGGGAGATGAGTCCCAGGTGCAGGTATTGACACAACGGATCGAGGAAATTCAAAAACGGTTTAAAAACAGTTAAAGATTATTTTTCTCCCTTTTAAAAGCTACTGCACAAAAGTAGGGGTTTGGTTTCCAAATTCTTAGAATGTAAGACTTGGAGACCAAGCCTCTACCTTTAATTTATCTGTTTTTTCCCTTTCAAAGCGGCATCTCTACTAGAGGCGATCGCGGTTTTGAGAAGCCGCATTATCGTTATAATTGGATTTAAAGTTTTCCTATGGGGTAAAAACGGCGATGGTTCAAGTAACAGAACATCTTTATATTGTTAGGGATGATCGCATTCTTAAAGGGGAGCCGATTATTAAGGGAACCCGCACGCCTGTTAGGGCGATTGTTGAGACCTGGCGCACAGGTATTGCTCCTGAAGAAATACTCACAGGGATGCCTCATTTAACATTGGCACAAGTATTTGATGCTTTAAGTTACTATAGTGACCATCAGAATGAAATTAATAATTACATCAAATGTAACTGGATTCCTGATGAATTGATTGATCCATTGGTCAAAGATTTATGAGTAATGTTTTTATCCGTCTATATCTTGATGAGGATGTCAATGTGATGATAGCAGACTTATTAAAAGCTAGGGGGTTTGATAGTCTTACGGTAAGAGATGCGGGAAGACTTTCAGCGAGTGATGAAGAGCAGCTTGCTTATGCTGTTAGCCAAAAAAGAACACTCGTTACGCACAATCGAACTGACTTTGAAGAACTAACGCAAGTTTATTTTAATAGGGAGCAAATGCACTATGGTGTCATTTTTGCTGTCCGTCGTCCGCCCCAGGAAATTGCACGACGATTATTGGTTATTTTAAATCAGGTGACAGCAGATGAGATGGAAAACCAGGTTCGATATATTTGATGCTGTAAGATGTCCAGCATTGGTAAAAGCGGTTCAAAAATTCGACAATTTGCTTCCACATTTATTTTTCTTTTATACTGCTATGGCTAGGAATATCAAGCTATTCAAGGTTTTGACCCTGTTAACGGTTACAGCGCATGGGGTGTCTTCGTCAGTTGTTTTTGCTCAATCTTCGGCGGCCGATCCAGTAACACAAACTCAAAACCAATCTCCTCCAAAAAGTACCGATCCTAACCGTATTGCGGCGGAGAATGCAGAAGCAGAAGCCCAAAAATTAAGCCAAGAAGACGCGCCTCTTGCGACCCAGGTGATTCCCAAATGGATTGAAGCGTTAAAGTACTGGCAATTAGCAGACGATCACAAAAAAGAAGTGAGTACTCTCGATAGAATTGCTAAATTTTACATTTTGCGAGGAGAATATCCAAAAGCCTTGGAATATGCTCAAAAACTTCTCCCTATTTGTGAAGCATTGAATGATCGAGAATGTCAGGGAGCCGCTTTTAGTTCCTTGTCTATAATTTATGATCAAATAGGGCAATATCAGAAGGCGATCGATTATTATCAACAAATTCCGTCCCTGTTTCCTGATACTCCTAAATTGACACCGATTACCTTAAGAAGTATTGGACAGACTTACAGTCAAAATTTAGGACAAAACCAGAAAGGACTTGATTACTATAACCAAGCTCTATCTTTCTGGCGAGCTAAAGGTGATGTTGTTAAACAAGCTGAAATATTTGACTATATTGCCTTTTTTTATCTTAATTTAGGAGAAAGCCAAAAAGCCATAGAGTCTTTAAAGCAAGCTAACGCGCTCGATCCTGAATTTAAAAGAGATAGAAGCAATGTTGACTTAAATTACAGGGCATTGTCAATACTTAGCTGTTCTGATCAAATTGCAACATTACAAAGACCACCTTCCCCAGAACCATCAACTAATGTATTGAATTCACCCGAATCCGCTTCTGAACCTGCTACTAACAATATTGAAAAACTCCAAAAATTCGTCCAAAAATATCGCAAGCAAGAAATGATCAGGGGAGAAGCTGATTTTTTAGGTACGTTAGCAGGCTTGGAGTATGCCAGGCTCGGACAATATCCCCAAGCTCTTGATACTTATCAACAACAATTAAAACTCTTGCAATTCATGGGAGCTAAGCCACAAGAAGCAAAAGCCTTAGATGACATTGCCGATATTCTCAATCGTCAAGGGAAAAAGCAAGAGGCAATTAATACCCTAAATCAATCTTTAGAGATTCAACGCCAGCTTAATATCCGCCCTGACGAAGCCGATACCTTATTAACCGTCGCCCGCATCTACCTCTCCCTGGGAGCCTATGATTCTAGTCTCGACACCTATCAGAAAGCCTTGTCTATTTTTCGGGATACGGGTAAGCGATCTGATGAAATTACCGCCCTACAAGACATGGCAACTGTTTACGGAAAGTTAAAAAATTATCCCGAGTCCCTAAAACTCTATCAGCAAGCTTTTTTGATCGCTGAAACGACTGGCAATTGCACAGAGGCCGCTCGATCTAAATTCCGTATCAGTCAAGTTTATCTAGATACAGGCAAGGATCAGCAGGCGATCGCCCGTAGTAATGAAGCATTAGCGATCGCGGAGAAAATAGATTGGATTGAAGGAAAGTTCGCTACCCAAGCCCAAATTAACAACGTTCTTGCTAAAGCTAAATTAAAGCAGGAAAATTATACCGAAGCCCTCGAATATGCCCAAAAAGCACAGAACCTAGCTCAACAGTCTCAGTTTCGGACAGTAGAAGCTCCCGTTTATACGACTCTTGCCGAAGTTTATGCCGCTCTCAAACAACCCCAAAAAGCGATTCAAACCTATCGAGATCAACTTGCCCTTTACCAAACCCTCAGTTGGCAACCAGAGAAATCGCAAACCCTCTATGATCTCGCTAAATTAGAACGAAAAGAGGGCGATCTAAAAGCCGCCTTAAGCTCCATCAGTGAAGCCATAGACATTATTGAAAATATTCGTCAAGAGATTGTCAATCCCGAACTGAAAACTAGCTTTTTTGCCACCAAACAAGATTACTATGCCTTAAAAATTGATATTTTGATGGATTTACACCAACAAGATTCTACCCAAGGCTATAACGCCCAAGCTTTTGATACCAGTGAACGTAGTCGTGCTAGAACCCTACTGGAACTGCTCAACGAATCTAATGCCGATATTCGCCAAGGCGTTGATCCCAAGCTGTTAGATCAAGAAAATGCTCTTAAAGATAAAACTACCGCCCTTGAAAAACAATGGAGCGAGCTTATCAATAAAAATCCTACCGACCAACAAAAAGCCTTTTTTCAACAAGAACGCAAGAATTTACTTGCCCAATATCAGGCAATTCAAGATACAATCCGCCTCAAATCTCCCAAATACGCCGCTCTTAAATATCCCCAACCTCTGACCCTAGCCCAAGTCCAACAGCAAATTCTCGATCCCGACACCGCCCTTCTGCAATATTCCCTCGGCGAAGAAAAAAGCTACCTCTGGGTCATTACCAAAGACGGATTCCAATCCTATACTCTGCCTAGCGCAAAAGACATTAAAATCTCGGCCATTAAAGTCCTTAATGCCATTAAACAGAACTCACTTGACACATCATATATTAACCAAACCGCCAACCAACTCAGTCAACTTGTCCTCCCGACCGCCGCTAAACTAAATCAAAAACGCTTAATTATCGTTCCCGATGGTGTATTGAATTACATCCCTTTTTCTATCTTCACCCTCAACAACCAACCCCTGATTAACCAACATGAACTGGTTAACCTGCCCTCCAGTTCCAGTATTGCCCTTATTCGCCAAGAAATCCAAAACCGCAAACCCGCCCCCAAAGCCCTAGCTATCCTCGCTGACCCCATTTTTAGTGCAGACGATCAACGCCTCAAAGCTCCTAAAAAACAACCCATTTCCCCAAAAAATCCCGACTTATACCAACAATTAGCCCTCAACCGTGCCACAAAAACGCTGAAAAAAAGCCGCGCAGTAGGAGACAATAACCAATTTATGCGACTCCCTGGCACACGCCAAGAAGCCCAAGCCATCCTCGCGCTACTTCCCAAAACCGAAACCATCGTCGCCTTCGATGACCAAGCCAACCTTAATCTGGCCATCAATCCCCAACTCAGCCAGTATCGCATCATCCATCTAGCAACTCACGGTGTTTTTAATGAAGAAGACCCCGCCGATTCTGGCATCATTCTCTCTTTGGTAGATGCAAAAGGGACACCGATCAATGGCTTCCTACGCCTCAACGAAATCTTTAACCTTAACTTACCTGCGGAATTAGTGGTACTAAGTGCCTGCGAAACTGGCTTAGGACAAGAAATCAAAGGAGAGGGGCTAGTAGGACTGACAAGGGGATTTATGTATGCAGGTACACCCAGAGTATTAGTTAGCCTCTGGAAAGTAGATGACCAAGCAACGGCAGAATTGATGACCCGATTTTATAAGTTAATTTTAGAGAAAAAACTTCCCCCCGCCCAAGCCCTACGGGAAGCACAATTGCAATTGCAAAAAGAAACTGAGTGGAAATCTGCCTATTACTGGTCAGCCTTTGTGCTTGAGGGGGAATGGCGTTAAAGCTAATAGGTGTGACCTCTATTGATTTTGCCCGTCACGTTCTAGAACTCGAAAGTCAACAACTGCAAAAATTAACGCGATCGCGAAAAATTTAGATTTATGCAAGATGTTTAGTCAATCTTTCTTACTTCTTGCGATCACGTTATTATTAGTCAATTTCTATTGATGAGGTCTATCAATGGCTCAAGCAATTCGTCCCCTAGTTCTCCTATAATTCGTAAGTTATTCCAAAGATTTCATTGCTAATGACTCTATTACCCCAACTACCCAAAATTCCCTCTGCTGCTTGGCAACGTGCGATCACCAAAGGTTCAGAAAAGCCTTGGTTGTTGGGGCAAATTGCAACGAGCGATCGCCCTACCATAAAATCACGATCAAAATCTGGAGTTCCAATGTCTTCTGCGGAGTCTAAAGGCAATGGCTTATGCATCAAGAGACAAAAACCCAGTTTTTAGTGCAGATTGACCTTTGAAGGCAACATTTTTCAGCGTATTCACATGATAATGTTCTTTTTACGAATAATCAAGCCGAACGTGACTTACGCATGATGAAGTGCAAGCAGAAAATTTCTGGTGGCTTTCGTTCTTTTGATTGTGCCACATCTTTCGCGAATATTCGTTCTTTTCTTTCGACGGTTACTAAACGAGATTTTAATCTTCTTCAAGCTCTCACTCATGCCATGAAAGATGATTTTTCTTGTCTTACTTAACTTCTCTCCTATCTGGGCAGTTACGGCAAAACTTGATCAGTATGGATTCCCTGTAGAAGCCTGATTATACCATATTTCATCAATTAGAGGTCACACACCCCCGAAACGCCTATTGAGCCAAATGTAAAACGTGCGACAAGATCTACTGAAGACAATTTAATTCTCATCCAAATTCCTTAAATGGACAATAAAAAACAAAAATCCCCGACTTCAAAAAGAGATAGGGGAATTTCAATCAATACCTTAAGAGCAAAGCTTTTAACGGGCTTTTAACGGAATTGCTCGACGGATTCGGTATAGCGCATCGGTAAAACGTATTCCAAATTTTCGTGGGGGCGAGCAATGATATGAGTCGATAAAACTTCTCCGCCATTAACCCGTTTAACGCACTCTACACCCGCCGCGACAGATGCTTGCACTTCGGATACATTGCCTCTAACAATGACGGTGACTCGACCGCTACCAATTTTTTCGTAGCCGACCAGAACAACGCGAGCAGCTTTAACCATTGCATCAGCCGCTTCTACGACTGCGGGAAAACCCCGTGTTTCGATCATTCCAATGGCAATTGACATATATTTGAGTTCCCTATTAATGTAAAAAATAAAAAGTGTAAATGACTGTGGTGGTTCAGGCGGCTAAATCGATCAACGCATCGGGACGAAACCGAACGATACGTGAAGCGGAGTGACGATAATGGGTTCCTGTAAATACGGATAGGGCGACGGTATTGCCATCGGCTCCGAGGACATATTTCACCGTACAGATCTGCATCTTAGTATTGAAGTAAGCCAAAATGCGATCGCCGACTCGAATCTCTAGAACAGAAACTTTCATAATGGCCTAACCTCCGCTAGGGAAATAGCAAAACTTGCTGAAAATGCCATCAATTCAGCCCTAATTTACCTTTATGCACTGATGACTAAAACGGCTGTTTTTTATCTTGGGGATTAGGAACAAGCTATCTCTGCTTCAATGATAACGCCCATTAACCATAACATATAACGTTCAGCTCAAACGAACAGCAAAACTTATGGCACGTATTACGGAATAACTCGATACGGGATTCAGGGAAATCTCCAAAAAAAACCGTCCCGAAGGACGGCCCAATCGATTTTTCGTGTGCGAGGAGGAAATCGCAATTAAGTCCTGCTTATTTCTAACCTCACTCTAAGTTAAATTCTAAACCGAATTTTCCCCTTATTGGTTCACCCGATCGCATGAATGGATAATTGCAATGCAGAAAAATTAGCTCATCATTAATCGTAAAAGCTGTAAAATAAATGAGTATGTACTTTAATTTGATTAATAAAAATCATTGAAAAATGAAATAAAAACCAGTGAGATGATTTATATTAAAGATTAGATTAATATTTTGTATATTTAAGACTCAATTTGAACGATCACAAGAATATATGCTAATTTAAAAACGTTTTTCCTACCGTAATTCTTCTCTACTTCGTCAGAAAAATCAGTAAACTAGGTATTGTTAATAACTATTTTTGGTAACAATATTTCAGAAAAAATCTGCTTTTTGTCTAAATTTACTTGAATTAAGTTTAACTTCCGTGCCGCCATTGCGCTAACTTTTCCTGAGCTTTAGCATCCAAGGAATGAAACAAAAAACGACTAGATTGTTTTGAACGTGATCGCTGTTGACGTTTGATGCCTTGAATACTTTGATCCACATTCTGAGCGAGAAGTTGGGCGGACATACATTCAGCCCCGTAACCGACCACTGTTAATTGTTGATCTCTATCCGATGTTGCAACGATGAGGCGGGGAGAAGCTCGATCCTGTTTGCGAGAAAACGCGGCGCAAAATTTCTCAATGTAGGTATCGGCAGTTTGTGTCCAAGCAGTAAAATAAACCGACAAATGCGGGCCGTAGGGTTCTTCGGTACTGGCTGTTTGTTGATATTGGGAATCAAAAACGATTTGGGTTTTGTAACCCTGATGGGTCGTGTAATTCAACAGTCTTTCAACCAATTCATGGCGGGCGGTCTCCAGTCCATCGCGATCGCGGGTCAGTTTGAGAGAAGTCCAACTGCCAATAATATTATAGCCATCGACTAAGAGTAACGCTGAGTGAGTAGGAGTATTCATGGGAGTGGAGGAAGTTCATAGACAGTGGCATCGCAGTTTTTAGCATTCTCCCATGTTAACAAAGATTTAACAAAATCTTTAACTTGTTTCCTTGGTTATTCGCGAAATTATTCAGCAATTTTCATTCATAATTCAAGGACAACGAACAATTACCCGACCGTAGGCCTCACTGGATAGATATTTCTGGGCTGCTCTCCGCATATCTTCACTTTGCAAAGATTGGATTTCCTGGGGATAATTAAACGCGGGTTCTAAGGTTTGCAATTGGGAATAATAATAACCATAGAGATTAGCG
>JBEIFD010000013.1:0-16016 GCA_040382535.1 Merismopediaceae cyanobacterium | reverse complement strand
TAGTAATATTAAAACACTTAATTTTTTCTTATTAATTTTATTTGATTCATTTTGGTAAAGCTCTTCAAGCAGGCTAGATGATTCGTTAATATAACTTTTTTTCATTCATCACCCCGTCTAAATAACCGTTAAAATGCAATAATAACGCGATCGCCAAATTGCCAAAGGTGTAGCTTCCCCGAACACAGAAATCATCTAGGTCAAGATTATGCAAGCCAAGGAATACGACTACTATACCCCCGAAGAATACTTGGAATTCGAGATCAACTCCCCCGAACGACACGAATACATTAATGGAGAAATTATCCCTATGACAGGAGGACTGCCCAACCACAATCGTCTGGTTCTTAATTTAGCCTCTGCCCTAAATTTTGCACTCAGACAACAAGCTTATGATGTCTTTGTCACAGATCAACGACTCTGGATACCGAAGCAACGCATTCACACCTATCCCGATATTATGGTGGTCGAAGGGGCATTGCAACTCCAGACAGGGCGAAAAGATACGATTACTAATCCACTTTTGATCGTTGAAGTTTTATCGAAATCAACTCAGACCTATGACCAGGGAAATAAATTCAAATTTTATCGCACCATTCCCAGTTTTCAGGAATATATATTAATCGATCAGTATTCAATTCATGTTGAACAATATTATAAAACTGAATCTAATCAATGGATTTTTTCAGAAAAAGACGGAGAAGAGAGTATTTTAAAATTCAACAAAATTCCCTTTGAAATAGTCTTAGCAGATATCTACAACAAAGTTGATTTTGATGCAGAGTAATGGCGAGATAGTATCCTGAATCGATGGATAAGATACATTCAAATTAATAGACTGTGTGCGTTTCAGTAATAGGATCAACCAATTTGGGACATTATCCAGATAATTCCCCCCATAACAATTCTGACCGTTCCTCTCCCCAAGACTCTAAAATATTACATTTTGTAAACTTGATGTAACTGCTTTGTTTACTGGGTTTTCGCGATCGCAACATGGCTTCACCGAGTTTATTGCTGAATTGTTACCGACTTAGACCACAACTCAGGATAAACTACTACATATGATATGAGATTTATGTTGATACCATGAGTGTAGTTAGCCAAGTCATTCTTAAAGCAGACGACGAACTCCGCTATCCCAGCAGTGGTGAACTTCGGGGTATTGAAAACTTTTTAAAAACAGGCCAGCAGCGTATCCGCATCGCTGAAACTCTGTCTGAAAATGAAAAGAAAATTGTCGATCAAGCTCAAAAACAGTTATTTAAAAAACGTCCCGACTACCGCGCCCCTGGTGGAAATGCCTACGGTCAACGCGAATATAACCAATGTTTACGAGACTATGGTTGGTACTTGCGTCTAATCACTTACGGTGTTCTATCGGGTAATAAAGAACCGATTGAAAAAATTGGCTTGATTGGCGTAAAGGAAATGTATAACTCCCTCGATGTCCCTGTTCCAGGCATGGTGGAAGCCATTCGTTTTCTCAAAGAAGCCGCATTGGGTCAACTCAATGCTGAGGACGCTCAAGAAGCGGCTCCCTACTTTGATTACATCATTCAGACAATGTCTTAGGGAAATTAAGTATATTATTAGGGGAAGATGGAGAAAAGAATGAAAAGCTTTATTAGCTTCTAGTTTTTTGTTCTTCAACTGCCCCTAATTTTGCTTTTTCCCTTATCCCTTGAGCGTGCATCCATGACCTGGCTAAAAACATTTCCTTGGTTGTCATTGAGTGTAATGCTCATTACCTATGTGGTGTTTGGCTGGCACATCGCAGAAGCCAGTATCAACTGGAGCCACTCTATTGTTGTTCAAACCAATGGTTTAGGATTGGGGCTAAAGGATGAATCTTTGATGCTCGCTATTCATTTATTTGCGATTTTGGTTATTGTTCTCACGTCCCTCGCTTTGACCGCGCCCCTAACGCTGATGACGTTTTTTGTGGGCAGTTGGATGAAATCGGAGTTGCAATCGATCATTGCGATGATTGCTTGGTCTTTTTTATTGGTTTTAATCCTGCGTTGGTTTAATATTTTTATTCAATTTTTGGTACTGCTGAGTGCGGCAATTTTAGGAAGGTTAGAACTCCGTTATATTGGTTACAACCGATCGCAAGCCATCGCATTGTTAACTATACTAGGTCTCATCGGTTTTGGGAGTGGAGCGATGAGTTACTTTTATTACTTTGATCCGAGTGTTTTAAAAATTAGATAGAAAATATCAAAAATAAGATTATGCCAGACAATTCTACAAAAAGTTCTAAGAAATCGATTGTACAGAAAGTTTTTATTGTCGGCTCTGGTTTGGCATTTTTAGGAATGATGACCCTGCCGATGCTGGATATGTTTAAAGAGGCCCCCGAACAAAGCCAAGCAACGTCTCCCAACACAAATCCCCAGGAGCAATTAAACAAAATTGCCGATGGTTATGAAAAAGTCTTACAACGAGAACCCAATAATCCTACTGCTCTCCAAGGTTTAGCAGAGGTTAGACTGAAAATGAATGACCTCAAAGGAGCGATCGGGCCAATGGAGAAATTAGTCGTCCTTTACCCCGAAGAGACAAAATTAAAAGGACTATTAGACGCAATCAAGCAACAGGTGAAAACAGGGAAAGCTCCCAGTGGCGTTACTCAACCCAATCAGAAATAATGCAATTAGTCCTATTAACAGCCCATATGTATTAAGATTAACAAGTCTTGTGTGGAATGTTTTTGAGAGACGTTTTTCATCTTATTACTCTAAATGTAGCTATTTAGTGATTCTAGCCACCTTTTAACCTTTTAATATATGATTCCTCTATTTATATCGATTTTAATGCTTTTATGAACCCACCTTAACTTAAATGAAGTTATCAGATAAAAAGAATGCTATTCTGGTAAGGAAAAGTTTCGTATAACCGAGTATTTACGAATTAAACCGAATAAAACTATGAAGCAACTAATTAAATCAATTTTAACGAAGTTAGGATGGCAACTTATACGCCAAAAAGATATTCCTTCTCCGACTTATGGCTTAAATCCCTTTTTTACATTACTCAAAAGTCTTGGTTTTTCACCGAAGCATATCATCGACGTTGGTGCAAATTATGGAAATTGGACAAGGATGGCCGTGAAGTTCTTTCCAGAGGCAACCTACACGTTGGTTGAGCCTCAAGCAAATCTGAGAGAAAATATTCAAGACTTGATTGCTGAGGGATACAAAATTAATTGGATCAATGCGGGAGCGGGCGACACGCAGGGCAACCTCATGTTTACTATTGCTCGGCGAGATGACAGTAGTAGTTTTGTTCCTACCGCCCAAGAAGCTCTAGCAGCGAATCGTCCACAGATTTCTGTCCCTGTTCGGACACTTAGCGAGATTGTTGGTTCAAGCGGACTGCCTGTCCCCGAAATGATAAAAATAGACGCTGAAGGCTTTGATTTAAAGGTTCTTGATGGTGCATCCGATTTGTTGGAAAAGACAGAGATTTTTCTTGTTGAAGCATTAGTTTGTGCCCCCTCTTATGACAATACGATAATAGAGATGATTAATAGAATGGCCAAGTTCGGGTATAAACTTATGGATATCACAGATATGAATCGAAGTCCAAAACATGGGGTGCTATGGCTTTGTGAACTAGCATTTGTCAAAAACGATTCTTTGCTTTTGAAAGATATAGTGTTCTATGAGTAACCTAAGTACTATAAAGCTGTTCTATAAAGCTGTTCTATCAGAAAAGGATTGTTTTCTTCAAATCCGAATCCTAAATGCCTTGATCACTGATCGATCACTAACCTTTTTTTAATCTGGTCACGGGTAAGTTCCCTGCCTCTTGGGGCGCATGAAAAGTCAAAAAAAGATTTGCAATACCCATCTGCTTGCGGCGGAGTCGTTTATCAGAAACCCAAATACTTGAGTAGCTCTCCTGGGCAAAAAATGAATGACCTCAAAGGAGTGATCGCGCCAATGGAGAAATTAGTTGCCCTTTACCCCGAAGAGACAAAATTAAAAGGACTATTAGACGCAATCAAGCAACAGGTGAAAACAGGGAAAGCTCCCAGTGGTGTGGCTCAACCGACTCAACCCAATAAGTAGGGTTTTTAATCTCCACGAAATATGAGGAAGTGTAAAGTATTGCGGCGATCGCTCTCTCTCGGACAAAACCCAACATAGTCGAGATAATAGGATTCTCAGCGATATTGGTTGAGTTTATTTACCCTGACTGTTAGTTTAGTTCGATTACAGGGAAAGCTATAACTGTGGCCCCTGAGCTTTATGTCCTGACCAGAAATACCCTTTAAATGATGACTGCTCAATTTCCTTCGTCTCATTCTATTCCTATTCAAGAATTTACAGCTTCTCGACAGACAAGCTTTTTCGATGGTTTGAAACAACCTCGATTTAGCGGCCAACTAGTCCTGAAAAATCCCAATGGGGAGAAGTGGTTTTTCTACTTCTACCTGGGTCGGATTATGTACGCAACAGGGGGAGTTCATGCTGTTCGACGGTGGAGACGACAGATCGCGCTCTATTTACCCCAAATTGCGGCTAATCTTTCTTCTGTGCAGTTAGATTTAGCCAGTCTAGACCCCCATGATCTACAACTCTGTTGGGAATATCAGTTGTTATGTCTTTGGGTGGAACAACAAAAAGTGACTAGAGAACAAGCGGCTCGCCTGATTCGAGCGACGATCGCCGAAGTGCTATTTGATATCACCCAAACAATGGAAGTTTCCTGTGAACTCCGTCAGGACAATTTGTTATCAACCCGACTGGTTCTCATTGATGCAGATCAGGTGATCGCCGAATCCCAGCAATTTTGGCACAGTTGGCAATCAGCGAAAATTGCCGACCGTTCCCCCAATATGGCCCCCGTAATCCGTCAGCAGGACGAACTGCAAAAAAGAACTTCCCCCCAAGTATTCCAGACGTTAAAGAAATTATTGGATGGCAACCAAACTTTACGGGATTTATCGGTTCGCATGAAGCGGGATGTTTTGAGTGTGACCACTTCCCTCCTACCCTATTTGCAGTTGGGATTGGTGGAGTTAATCAAGGTTCCTGATTTAGCCCCGCCCGTTACGCCTCCCGCGACGGGGATTGTGGCGACTCCCGATGTTCCTACTGGGCCATTAATTGCTTGCATTGATGACAGTCCGCTCATGTGTCAAACTCTCGAAAAAATTCTAACCACCGCCAATTATCAATTTATTGGTATTAATGACCCGTTGCGGGCGATCGCCATTTTATTGGCACGAAAACCAGAACTCATTTTTCTGGATTTAGTGATGCCCAATGCTAATGGCTACGAAATTTGTGGACAACTCAGAAGGCTCTCCATTTTTAAGCATACCCCCATTGTAATTTTGACAGGAAACGATGGAATTGTTGATCGGGTTAGGGCTAAAATGGTGGGATCAACTGATTTTTTAGGAAAACCTGTCAATCCAGACCAAGTGCTGAGTACCATCCTGAAATACATCAAACAAGATGAGCCAGTTTAGCAATCTCTAGAGATTCCTACTCTACATCATGGACTTTAACAATTGTCTTTCACTATTTTTTTGAATTTTTAACCTGGAGAGGTAGCCACCAATGGGAACCATTTTATTAATTGAAGACTCCATCACGGAACGGACTATTATCACAGATTTTTGTAAAAATCTCGGTATTAATGTCACCGTTGCCACCAGTGGGGAAGAGGGACTAGAAAAACTGGATGGGAACCATCCCGATGTCATTGTCCTAGACGTAGTGTTGCCAGGCAAAAGTGGTTTTGAAGTCTGTCGAGAAATTAAAGCGACTGAGAAAACTAAAGCCATTCCCGTGATTCTTTGTTCTACCAAAAGTAGTGACATGGACAAGTTTTGGGGAAAACGTCAAGGGGCAGATGCTTACATCACTAAACCCATTGATCAAGATATTTTTAATAGCACCGTACAACAATTTTTAAAATCTTAATTAAAAAATCTTCACGAATGGCTAAACCCTGAAATTTATTTACTGAAGTTAATCTTAATTCCTCAATGAATCATTAGTTTGTTTTTGAATTTTTTCTCTTAGGAGTCATTATCGTGGTATCCGAGCTTCGTTCGTCATTTGATTCCCTGACTACCCCAAAAGTATCACGTCGTTCCCAGCAACAATTTTTGAGATTTCATTTAGAGCCTGATACAGAGGCGATGATCCCTGTTTCTCAACTCTCTGAAGTCCTCACCATTGCTCTGGGGCAAATCGTTCCCATTCCCCATCTGCCGCCCTGGGTATTGGGCGTTTACAATTGGCGGGGTGAAATTTTATGGATGGTAGATTTGGGTCATTTATTAGGACTAACCCCTTGGTATCAGCAATCTACTCGGCGATCGCATTATCGCACTATTATTCTCAATGGAGAGGTTGGCTATCATGAAAAACAAAAAAAATCAGGATTTAAAAGCCAAGACCGCAACCAAATGCTGGGTTTAGTAGTCAGTCAAGTAGAAGATATAGAATGGTGTAATCCCGATGATATTCAATCACCCCCAACTGCCAGCGTTAGTGCTAAATTAATTCCCTATTTACGAGGCTTTTGGGTCAAACCGAATGGCGACATCATTTCTACTCTAGATGGCCAATCGATTGTTACCAATCTAAAAAGCCAATAGTTTTGATTATTTTTATCCAGAGTTTTTAATCTTATTAATCTTATTAACTTTTTCCCCCCTACAGTTTCTAGCCTTGATTGAGAGGTTATATTTCATGACTCAGACTTCTGCCAAATCCGACATCCCTGATCCCAATCAAACTCCTTCCCTTTCTTGGGATGAGAACCTCCTTTCGACCGAAGATTTGGGAGATTTTTCAGAAATTCCTTCCTTAGAATTGCCCTCTTTTGCTTTGGATAACTCTTCAACAAAAACGTCGCTCGAATCAGACGAAGATTCTTTGTTTGGAGAGGATTCCTTTTTCTCGTCTCCCCCTGTAGAGCTTGGAGAAAATAAGAATGAATTCAAAACAGAAGCCCCTGTTTTAGAAGAAGTTGCGTCACAAAAATTGCCTGATTTGTTTTCAGAATTAAAGTCCGATGAGGTATCACCTCTTAATAATTCGGAAACTGAACCCGAAAGTCCTTCCGCGATCGCGCCCCCTGATTTTTCGGATTTACTTGGTAGTAAAGCTTCAGAAGCAACAGAAACAGAATTACCGCCCGCGATCGCACCCCCGACTTTTGGGAATGTTTCTAGTTCCCCAGCATTAAAAGCAGAAAAGCCAGAGGAAATTAAACCACCTTCTTTTGCGGAGTTGCCCGTTGCCGTTAAGCAGGAGATACCGTCGGCAACAGTGACCGCGCCTGAATTATCCATTCCTTCTTTCAGTCCTTCCGTTTCTGTTCCTCGACCGATTTCTACGACCACGACTTCCCCCGCTCCCGAAAAATATTCCTGGTGGGGAAGTTTGACTGCTCAGAATAGGGCCGTTTTCTTAGGATTATTGGCGGGGGTGCTTCCCTTGGCGTTTGTCGGAGGCATCAACTACACCCTAATCAATAAGACTTTTGAACAACCCGTATCCACAAATCAACAAGAGGTCGCTTCAACGGTCAAAGGCCAATTGCAGTCCAGCTTATTATTAGGAATTCTAGTCACCGCAGGGGTTGTCGGAGGATTAGCCTATGCGATCGCAGGAAAAGAGACTGAAAAACTCCGAAAAATCTCCCAACGGGCTAAAAATCTCAATCAAGAAAACCTCGATAGCCCCGTTAGTTTCCAAAGAGATAATGAGTTAGACCTGGTGGATGAAACTCTGACGGGGATGAGTCAACAAATTCAGACACTCCGTCAAGAACAAGCTCTCTCTACCCAACAATCCCAATTGCTCACGGAGATGGCCAACAGCAATATTCCCGATCAGGCGGCCTTATCCTCCATTATTCAACGGGGCTTGGAGCAAGCTAAAAACCTATTAGGCGTGGATCGCTTACTCTTTTACCACTGCGCGAAATATCAGGATCAAGCCACTATCTATGAATCGATCGCGGGGAATACGTCTAGTGTGCTGACCGACAATTTGCCCCATCCCCTGTTTGAGGGTGATCTTTCCCCAAAAACCATCGTCATCAATGATGTTACCAGTGCCAATCTGCTGGAAAATCATCGGCAATGGTCTCAGCGTTATCAAGTCAAGGCCAGCTTAACCGTTCCTCTGTTTCGACAAAATGAACTAGTGGGGCTACTAATAGCCCATCGTTGCGACAAAGCTTATCAATGGCGCGATCGCGATCGGCAATTTCTGCAACAACTCACCGAGCAATTACAAACCTTATTAGATCGAGTGGCTCTCTTGCAACAACGAAGAGATTCCACTAAGCGCGCGCAAATCCTCAAGGAAATTACCCTGAAAATCTCCTCTGCCCTCAACTCAGAAGGCGTATTTGACGTAGCAGTGAACGAAATTCGACGGGGTTTAAAATCCGATCGCGTCATTGTTTATCGCTTTGATGAGACTTGGGCGGGAACGATTATCGCCGAATCCGTTGCTGAAGGTTTTCCCATCGCCCTGGGAGCCGAAATTAATGACCCCTGTTTTGAGAAAAACTACCTAGATAAGTATCTACGGGGGAGGGTTCAGGCCACATCGGATATTCTGAAAGCGAAACTCACTCCCTGTCACTTGGGACAACTCGCGCCCTTTGCGGTTCGGGCCAATATTGTCGCGCCCATTATTCGTAGTGGGGAATTACTGGGATTACTCATTGCCCATCAATGCTCTGGCCCCCGTGATTGGGAACAGGGAGAAATCGACTTTTTCGGTCAATTGGCAACCCAAGTCGGTTTAGCCCTAGAGAGGGCGGGCTTAATCGAGCAACAACGCTTAGGAGAAATTGAGCAACGACTAGAAAAAGAAAAATTACAAAAACGCGCCTTTGAATTACTAATGGAAGTTGACCCCGTGAGTCGAGGCGATTTAACGATTCGCGCCCACGTTACGGAAGATGAAATTGGGACGATCGCGGATTCCTATAATGCCACCATTGAAAACCTACGACGCATTGTAACCCAGGTACAAACCGCCACTACTCAGTTCGCGACAACAACCAATACCAATGAAACCGCCGTTCGCAATCTTTCTGAAGAAGCGGTTCGCCAAGCCGATGACGTAGGACAAGCGGTAGAAAGACTCCAATCCATGACGCGATCAATTCAAGCGGTGGCAGCCAACGCGGAACTCGCTGAAACTGCCGTTCAACAAGCCACTAAAACGGTGGATATGGGGGAAGATGCCATGAACCGAACGGTAGATGGGATTTTAGCCATTCGGGAAACGGTCGCGGCAACGGCGAAAAAGGTCAAACGCTTGGGAGAATCGTCCCAAAAGATTTCTAAGGTCGTGAACCTGATTAGTAGTTTTGCGGATCAAACAAACCTCTTGGCGTTGAATGCGGCGATTGAGGCGGCCCACGCGGGAGAAGAAGGTCGAGGCTTTGCGGTGGTTGCGGATGAAGTTCGTTCCCTGGCTCGGCAGTCGGCAGAAGCAACGGCAGAAATTTCCGATCTAGTCGCCAGTATTCAATCGGAAACCAATGAAGTGGTTGCGGCGATGGAATCAGGAACGGAGCAGGTGGTCACGGGGACGAGGCTGGTGGATGAAACCCGTAAGAGTTTGAACCAAATTACGGCGGCTAGTGCGCAAATTAGTGAATTGGTCGGGGCGATCGCGGCGGCGGCGGTCGAACAATCCCAAACCAGCCAATCGGTCACCCAAACAATGGTGGGAGTCGCGGCAGTTTCTGATAAAACGTCTTTGGAAGCCGCCCAGGTTTCTAATACCTTTAAGGAATTGCTAGCCGTTGCCCAATCTCTGCAAGATAGTGTCCGTCAGTTCAAAGTCGAATAAATCATTGATAATTTGCCTATTATCAGTTTTTTATCCTGTTTTTATTTCCTTATCAATTGTCCATTTAATTGTCCATTCCCTCTCTATGAATGCCTCCCTTCTCGATTTGAATCCTCTCGATAGTCTCACCAGTATCTTGACCACCAGTCAACGTTTGAGCAATCAGTCCGCGATCGCCCTTTCTGCGGCCGAAACAACCCAAAACGCGATCGCCGAAGGAGAACAAACCCTCAGTGATCGAATGGGCGGCATGAAAGAGATCCGAGAAACCGTCAATGCCACAACAGGTCAAATTGAACGATTAGATAACTCTACTAAGCAAATTGCCCAGGTAGTCACCCTCATTCGTCAGTTTGCGGCCCAAACCCACCTCTTAGCTCTCAAAGCGTCCATTGAAGCCGCACGAGCAGGAGAAGGGGGCAGGGGATTTGCGGTCATCGCCGATGAAGTCCGAACCCTCGCGGCCCAGTCCGCCGAAGCCACAGCCTCCATTGAAGCCCTGGTGGTCAGTATTCAATCAGAAGCACGTGATGTGGCAGAAACCATTACCAAAGGCAAGCAACAACTAGACCGAGAAAGCAAGGGGCTGGAAAAATCTCGTCAGCAAATACAAGAAGCCTCCTTCTCTAGCGGGCAACTCCCCGTTCTGATGCAAAAAATAGCCGAAACCGCTAATCAACAAACCCAAGCGGCTCAGGTAATTCAACGAGAGTTTAATAGTCAAGCGTGAATAATGCCATAACCCCCCTATCATCATGATGAATCCCGACATCCGCGACCATGCCTACCAATTTTTTGTGGAAGAAGCTCCTGAGCTACTCCAAATCATTGAAGATGGTTTATTAACCCTGCGTGCCGAGCGGACATCGGCCAAGGTTCATGACATCATGCGGGCGGCTCATTCCCTGAAAGGAGGGGCGGCTAGTGTGGAGTTGCCCACCATTAAAGATCTCGCCCATCGTTTAGAGGATATTTTTAAGGCTTTTTATAATGAAGCAACTGTTTTAGATGAAGACATGGAGAGTCTTTTGTTGCAGGGTTATGATTGCCTAAAAGAACCTCTATTAACTCAAATTTCCCAGGGCAGTTTTGACGAAGAAGCGGCCTTAAATCGCGCCCAACCTGTCCTAGAAGCGATCGAATTTTTATTGGGCGATCGCTTGGCAGAAGGAGATCAGTATTTACCCAGTTCGGCGGATTTAGGGGTTGATATTGTCTCTTCCATTTTTGAAGTGGATATTACCGAGGGATTGGGACAAATTGCGAGTGCCTTGGAAAGTGGAGATTCGAGCCAAATTACCGACACTTTGCGATCGCAGGCCGAAGTTTTTGGCGGTTTAGCGGAATTATTAAATTTAACGGGTTTTAAAGCGATTACGGATCTGGTAAACCAGGCAATTCAAGAACATCCTGAGCAAATGGTAGAGATTGCCCAATTAGCCCTCACGGATTGGCGGGGCAGTTGTGAACAGGTTCTCCAACACGGCGATCGCGTGCGGGGGGGAAATCCGTCAGAAGCATTATTGGCTCTCGTTCAAAACCAAGCTTTACCCGATGTTAGTTTGGACGAGTTATTTTTAGGTGGGTTGGATAATGCCTTTGATTTTAATTTTGCAGACTCAACTCCTACGGTAGAAAATGGTTCATTGGACTGGTCGGAAGCCGCTCCTGTCGTGGCAACGGGCGCATTAGACTGGTCGGAACCCCAACCGTTGAGCGTTGAACCGATTTCTGTCTCAAAAGATGACGAAGAAACCGATGACAATGTAGATATTAATGAACCCAGTTACCAATTCTTTATTGAAGAAGCTCCTGAATTACTGCAAATTATTGAAGATGGTTTATTAACTCTCAGAGGCGATCGCAGTTCAGCCAAAGTCCATGAAATTATGCGGGCAGCCCATTCCCTGAAAGGCGGTTCGGCTAGTGTGGGCTTAACGACGATTAAAACCCTTTCCCATCGTCTAGAAGATATTATCAAGGCGTTTTATAACGAAGAAACTGTCCTGGATGAAGACATGGAAAGTCTTTTGTTACAGGGATTTGACTGTTTGAAAGAAACCCTCTTGCAGCAATTATCTGAGGGACATTTCGACGGCAAAGCGGCTCTGGCCAAAGCAAAACCTGTTTTTGAATTAATCGAAGTTATTCTAGGCGATCGCCTCTCAGAAGGGGATCAATATTTACCCAGTTCGGCAGATTTAGGCGTTGATATTGTTTCTTCCATTTTTGAAGTAGATATTACCCAGGGTTTACAGCAAGTTGCCGAGGCGATCGCAACGGGTGATTCGGAACAAATCAAAGTCACCCTCGAAGCGCAAACAGAAGTCTTTCTGGGACTGGCTGAATTGCTTAATTTATCAGGCTTTAAAGCGATTACGGCTGCCGCCCAAACTGCCCTACAACTCAGCCCCGATCAATCCCTCTTAATTGCGGAATTAGCCCTAGCGGATTGGCAAAACGGTTGTAATCAAGTCCTGCAAAACGGCGATCGCCAACTGGGTGGTAGCCCTTCTGACCAACTGATTGCCTTTACCGTAGTCGAAGAAAAAATTCCCCTCTTCACCGAAGCAGAAGCTCCGAAAATGTCCACCATTAGTGATCTATTTTGGGGAGAAGACGAGGAAGAAGAAGAAGTTATCCCAGAAGTTTTGTCAGTTGTCCCAGAAGAAGATTTTGCCACAAGTATTAATGCAGAAGAAACCGAGTTAGCCGAACCCATTGCTGCCTCCCTAGATGATGTCTTTGGGGCGGGAATGGATCTAGAGACTTTTGCTTTCCCTGAATTAGAAGAATTGCCCACTGTCCTCGAAACGGTTGCAGAAATACCAGCAGAAGCCGCGATCGCGCCCAACTTAGAAGATGTCTTTGGCGGACTGATACCCGATTCGGCAGTGATTCCAGAAGAAATTTTGGCCGAAGTAACGGATATCCCCACAATCGATGAATTAGCTTTGGCGGACATGGTGCAATCCGTTGAACAGGCCTTTGCTGAATTACCGACCTTTGATGCTAATCAGATTAATGCAATCGCCCCGACTAATGGAGTCACAAACGGACAAGCTCTCCCCACCGTCCAGCAACCGATCGCAGAACAACTTGAAATTCCAAGTATTGAAGAAAAAGCCGAAAAAGTAACTCCTGCGGCCAAAACCCCAACGCCTGCGGCAAATCTCTCCATTCGCGTTGACTTCTATCGCCTCGAACGGATGAACAACTGGGTGGGTGAATTGGCCATCAATCGTAATAGTTTATCCCTACAAAACGAACAACTCCAGGGTTCCGTGCGATCGCTGTTGTCCCGTTTTAGCCGTTTCCAAAATATGACGGGTAAATTGCGTGAATTAGCCGATCAACTGGTGATTATGCCCGAACGACGGGAACAAGCCGCCTGGATTTCCACAGCCTTTGATGCCCTAGAAATGGACTCCTATGGCGCGTTATCGGGTCAATTGCAGGATATTCTCGAAGAAATGATGCAACTCGAAGAAGCCGTTGATGATATTGTCTTATTCGCTAGGGCAACGGATCAGGGATTGGAATCCCAACGTCAAATGCTCTTTTCTCTGCGGGATGAATTGATGTGGGCGAGGATGTTGCCCCTGGGAGAAGTGTTGAATCGTTTCCCCCGTATGCTCCGAGATTTATCAACCAAATATCACAAACCTGTCCAGCTTAAATTGCGAGGAACGGCGGTTTTAGTGGATAAACTGGCTTTAGAAAAGCTCTACGATCCCTTGCTCCATCTCTTGCGGAATGCCTTTGATCACGGGATTGAATCGCCTGAAGTTCGTCTGAGTAACAGGAAGCCCGAAACAGGAACCATTGAAATCCATTCTTACCACCAGGGAAACCAGACCATTATCGAAATTCAGGATGATGGTGGTGGCTTAAAACTAGAAAAAATTACAAAACGGGCGATCGAAGTCGGTCTAATTACCGAAGAACAATCCCAACGCCTGGCTCCTGAACAAATCTATAACTTAGTTTTTGAACCTGGATTTTCGACTGCCGATAAGGTGAGTGAATTGTCGGGTCGGGGCGTTGGCTTAGATGTCGTTCGTCAACAAATCCAATCCCTGAAGGGCAATGTCAGCGTTTCTTCCCGACCTGGCAGAGGTAGTACCTTTACCCTCCGTTTACCCTTAACGTTAACCATTGCCAAATTATTAGTCTGTTTAATCAGTCAAGATAATAACCGAACCAGTACGGTCGTGGCGATCCCCTCGGATAGTGTGTCGGAATTGATGGTTCCCCGTGACGATCAAATCAAAACATCGGGGGGACAACGCTTCTTGATTTGGCAACAACAGATGATTCCCATCTACCAACTCAATAATCTGTTGCCCTATAATCTGGCTTTGACGGAGCGAATTGATAGTAAATCCTTAAATACCGTTCCCCAGCCCGAAGATTGGAATTTACCGTTAATTTTAATCCGACGCGGGGATCACTACTACGCCCTAGAAGTGACCCGTCTGTTGACCGAGCAAGAATTAGTCATTAAGCCCTTTGGCGGTGCGATCGCGTCTCCCGATTATCTCTACGGTTGTACGATCCTGGGAGATGGAACCCTGATTCCCGTGATTAATGGTGGTTTGCTCTTGGAATGGTATTGGGACAAAGGAGAATCTGCTATACCCTCCACAATTTCCTCTCTCGGTGAAGATGGAGAAGAGATTGACGGACTTACTGAACAAAATCAACCGCCTACTGTTCTGGTGGTCGATGACTCCGCGGCCCTGCGCCGTACATTAGCTTTAACCCTAGAAAAAACAGGTTATCGCGTTATTCAGGCAAAAGATGGTCAAGAAGCCCTGCTGACGCTTGGCCAGACCATTGGCATTCAACTGGTTATTTGTGACGTAGAAATGCCGAATTTGAACGGGTTTGAATTTTTGGGCCAACGTCGTCGCAATCCCGACATGATGAAAATTCCCGTCGCCATGTTGACTTCTCGTGGAAGCGAAAAACATCGACAATTAGCCATGCACTTGGGCGCGAGTGCCTACTTTACCAAGCCCTATATTGAACAACAATTTTTGATGGATATTCAAAAGTTACTCAGTCCTAGCTTGGCTAAGGTTTAGGGCGTTAATCATCATCAAGACCCCTAAATCCCCCGATTCTGGGGGACTTGACAGCATTAAGTGTGTCAGGAATCACCTAAATAGTGAATAGTCAGAATCCAATTATCTAAAACCTTTTGACTGATGAATACAACGACTTCTTTTCCCTCAGTATTTACGGATAACACAGTTGACCAATCTTCTGTTAGTCAGACTGAAAAATTCCTCGTTTTTTCGGTGGGGAAACTCAATCTCGCGCTGTCGATTCCCATTGTTGAAAAAATCCTAAACTATACCGCGATTCATAGCAGTGGAACAACAGCAACGGGCATTGTCCATTTAGAAAATCGTTCTGTTACGGTGATTGATCTCTATCAGCGTTTATTTAATATCAAACAAGCCAATATTTCCCACACTAAACAGTTTTTGATTTTAGCGAAAAATAGTCAAAATGAATCCTTTGGCATTGTCATTAATGAAACTCCGACTTTATTTGATGTTTCCCTTTCCCAAATTCGGGTTTTACCTGCTTCCTATCGACAAAATGATACTCTCAATATTGCGAGTCATGTGATGATTATTCCCTACAAAGAGGATTCTTTAACGGTATTTCTTTTAGACTGCGATCGCCTGGTGAGTCCTGTTTAAATTAATATTACCTGAAATGAATGCGATTACTGCCAATTATGACGAATCATGGAAAGAGGCTTTAAGCGAGTATTTCGACTCATTTTTAGACTTCTTTTTCTCCCCAATCTATCAACAAATTGACTGGACAAAAATTCCCCAAGCGTTAGATAAGGAATTGCAACAAATTACCGCTTCATCAGATACCGAAAAATGTATTGCGGATAAGCTCTATCAAGTTTGGCTTTTAGATCAACAAGAAATCTGGATACTCATTCATATTGAAATCCAAAGTCAGTATGACCGTGATTTTTCCCAACGGATGTATATTTACAATTATCGTGCCTTCGATCTTTACCAAAAGCCTGTAGTCAGTTTGGCAATTTTAGGGGATGAGCGACTCAATTGGCGGCCCAATTATTATGACTTTAAATTTGGCGGTTATGAATTGGTGCTAAAGTTT
>JBEIFD010000012.1:0-16237 GCA_040382535.1 Merismopediaceae cyanobacterium | reverse complement strand
CTTTTAGATTATCAGATTTTGTCCCTCTGAACGATTACATTTTGTTTGATAGCTCACCTAAGACCGTCTCTAGTTTTTGTTTTTGGGGTTGAAGTTGGGCAAACAGTCGATAAAATTCGTCCCGCCTCTGGTGCAAGTTAGAAATATGATCAACCAAATAAAATCGTTCCGTTCTCAGTCGATTGCTCTCTATTTCCATATTTTGATTAAAGCCCTGGGCTGAGGCGATCGCCTGATAAAGTTGATCCTCATAATTTTCTAAATTCTCTAACCGTTCTTCTAATCCCCAAATTTCTTTAACTAACGCCGTTTTAATTTGTTTTTGTCCGTATTGAAGCCGTTTTTCCCTGAACCAGTTTCCTCCATAGGCGGCGGAGACTGCAACGAGTCCCATCGTCAAGGAATGTTTAACATTTTGGGTAATCATCAAACCCAGGGCGATCGCCACCCCAATAGTCGCCACAGCAAAACACGCTTGGTCATTAAGCCAAAACAACAAGGGACTTTTGGAAACAAGTTTACGTTTACTCACAGAATCTTAGCGTTCAGGACGTAACTTTATTATAAGAAAATTTGATAAAGAGACGAAGGAAGAGAATTCATTTCTGGAAAACTCCCAGGCGATCATTAAGTTATGAAACTTTGACTTGACGATCCCACTGAATTTTATGTAGCATTTTATACAGAATATATGGTTCGTCTTAGCATTTTGAATTCAAGTTAATCACGCTCAAAAGAGTCATTCAGCAATCAAAAGAGGAAAAATATGCAAGCTTTAGTCAAAAATCGCTCCCAATCCCAAGCAAAATGGTGTTATCTTCCCCTTAATTGGACAGGAGAAGCTCCTAAGACAGAAAATCAAACGTGGGTACAATTATTAGCCGAAGACCTATTCGCCGACGATCAAGCCCTACTGTTGTGTCAGGAATCAGAGAGTGCATGGGTAGTCTGGGTGCCTGGTCAAGGAGAAACCCGCTTAGATATTAGTCAATTTTGTATTAATCCTTAGAAATTTCTCAAAATAACTGCTATTCAGGGGTTAGTTCAGTAAACTTGCCCTTTTTTGGTATTTTGGAAAAAAAATCGGGATTATCCCCACAGGGAATTGACTGCTGTTATAAATGGGTAATTATAGGAAATTTTCTTTGCCGATCCTGTTTTCATTTAATAAGCTGTTAATTGCCTAAAAACCATACAAGCAAGGGGCTTAAGCTCTTTATTATAAGACTTTCAACAAAATCATTATGTAATCTAAATTTGTGATAGGTTAATAATTATTTATACATTCCTAAAATCATTTTTAAAATGACCTTAACCGAAATATTTCTTTCCCAACTTCAGAATCATTCCCTTGCAAATCTGCGCCAAATGGATCGGCGTTGGCATAGTTTACGAAATGAAACACTTGTACCGTCTCCAGTGATTAATCAATCTTCAGAAAGCCTCGGAAATCTAGAGTTTGATTTGGTTTTTTGTGGGGGAACGTTAGGAATTTTACTCGCAACTGCTCTACAAAAAAAAGGCTGGAAAGTTGCCCTGATTGAACGGGGTATTTTGCGGGGTAGAGAACAGGAATGGAATATTTCTCGTCATGAATTAAATATATTTTTAGAATTAGATTTATTAACCGAAACCGAATTAGAACAGGCGATCGCAACGGAGTATAATCCTGCAAGAATTAGTTTTTTTGAAGGATACGAATTGTGGGTAAAAGATGTTTTAAATATTGGCGTTGATCCGATCTATTTATTAGAAACCTTAAAACAAAAGTTTCTAGCCGCAGGGGGTAAATTATTAGAAAATACTGCGTTTAAAGGTGCAACGATTTGTCCCGATGGAGTTGTGATTGATATCGGTACGACCAAATTAACCAGTCGCTTATTGATTGATGGGATGGGACATTTTTCCCCCATTGTTCAACAAATTCGCGGTACACAAAAACCCGATGGTGTTTGTTTAGTGGTGGGCAGTTGTGCTAAAAATTATCCCCAAAATGAAACAGGAGATTTGATCACGACAGTTACGCCTATTTTGAATCAATGTCAATATTTTTGGGAAGCTTTTCCTGCCAGGGATGGACGCACAACCTATTTATTTACCTATCTCGATACTCACCGCGATCGCTTTAGTTTAGAATTTTTCATGGAAGAATATCTCAGATTATTACCTACTTATCAAAACTGCGAATTAGAACAACTTAAATTTGAACGATTTCTCTGGGGATTCTTTCCTGCCTATCGAAACAGTCCTTTAAAAATTCCCTATGCTCGGTTATTGGCGATCGGAGACAGTGCGGGGGGACAATCTCCTGTGAGTTTTGGAGGATTTGGGGCGATGGTTAGACATTTAAAACGATTAACAGAGGGCATTGACGAAGCGTTAAACAGTGATAGTTTAAATTCTAAAGAATTAGCGTTACTCCAACCCTATCAACCGAATATTTCTGTTACTTGGTTATTTCAAAAAACCATGAGTGTGGGCATGAATCAAACCTATAAACCTAATCAGATTAATGATTTAATGAGTGGGGTGTTTCAAGTCATGGATCGGTTAGGAGATGATGTTTTAAAACCGTTTTTACAGGATGTGATTCAATTTTCGGCTTTGTCTAAAACCTTACCCCTAGTGAATCCAGGCTTGGTATTACCCCTTTTACCCCAAGTCGGTTTAAATCCTTTAATTGATTGGAGTTTTCATTATTTAACTCTCGCGGCCTATAGTGGTCTTTATCCCTTGGCGAAATCCTTGGAACCATTCTCTAAAAATTTTAGTCCACAGCAACACTATTATTATCAACGTTACTTAGAAGCTTGGCAGTATGGCTCAGGAGGAGATTATTGATGAGGTTGTTTGTTTTAGAGGTTAATCAACCCGATGATCAAATTAGTTTAGCGAAAGCGAATTTATTTTTTGCCCAGACTCAATATCCTGAGCTTAATCCTGATATTTATTTAAACAAATTGGATGCGATCGCGTCTATTTTACAAGAAAAACTTCCTGATAATTCCTATCCTTTAAAAATCATTCAAACGATTAATCAATATTTATTTGAAGAATTAAGATTTACAGGTAATACTCGTGATTATTACGATCCCCGTAATAGTTATTTGAATGAAGTCCTAGACCGCAAATTGGGGATTCCCCTTAGTTTATCAATTCTTTATTTAGAAATTGCCCAACGCCTTAATTTCCCAATGGTGGGAATCGGGATGCCTGGTCATTTTTTGATTCGTCCCAATTTTGAAGATGCGGGAATTTTTGTCGATGCCTTTAATCAGGGAGAAATTTTATTTCCAGAGGATTGCGAAACTCGATTACAACAGGTTTATCAACAGCCTGTCAAATTAGATCCCGCTTTTTTAGCACCCATTAGTAATCGACAAATTTTAGTCCGAATGCTCACGAATTTAAAATTTATTTATGTTAATAATAATAACTATGAAAAAGCCCTTCAAGTGATTAATTCATTGTTAATCCTCTTGCCCGACTCGGAAACGGAATTGCGCGATCGCGGTTTACTTTATTATCAAATGGGAGACGGGGAACACGCCATTGTGGATCTAGAAACCTATCTAAAACTATCACCCAATGCCCAAGATGCGCCTGCGATTTACCAATTGTTAGAACAAATTCGAGCCTAAATACCTCTGCTTAGTGTGATCATGATTTCTACAGAGTAAGATGGTTTTGACCTAGTTTTAAACGGCAAATGTTTTTTAGCATCGTCATTCCCACCTATAATCGCCAGCCCATTTTAGAAAAATGCCTGAGAGCCTTAGAGAATCAACGGTTAACCGATCGCACGGTCGAAAATTATGAAGTCGTTGTGGTTGATGATGGCTCCACTGATGGAACGTTGAACTGGCTGAAAACCCATCAAGCAGAATTTCCCCATGTTGTTTCCTATGAACAAAATCATCAAGGCCCTTCGGCGGCTCGAAATTTGGGCGTTCAGCAGGCCAAGGGCGATACGATCATTTTTATTGATAGCGATCTGGTGGTGACGGAACAATTTTTACAATCCCATGCAACGGCTTTGAAAACAGAAGAAAAAGCTCTCAATAGCGATCGCCTCTTTACCTACGGAGCGGTGATTAATACCTGTAATTTTGAAAATCCGACGGCGGAACCCTATAAAATTACTGATTTTTCGGCGGCCTATTTTGCAACGGGTAATGTGGCGATCGCGAAAAAATGGCTAGAACAAGCGGGATTATTTGATACCCGTTTTCAACTTTATGGCTGGGAAGACCTAGAATTAGGCGTTAGATTAAAGGAATTAGGACTAAAGCTCGTCAAATGTCCCGCCGCCGTTGGTTATCATTGGCATCCTCCCTTTACCCTAGAACAAATTCCCAAATTAATCGATCAGGAAATCCAGCGAGGACGGATGGGGGTCTTATTTTATCAGAAACATCCCACCTGGGAAGTGCGTTTGATGATACAAATGACTTGGCTACATCGGGTATTATGGGGGCTACTTTCTTTGGGAGGAACCCTCAATGAACGAACCTTAGCTCCTCTTTTGCAATGGTTGATTAACCGCAAAAAATCTCAATTAGCCTTAGAAATTGCCCGCATTTTTCTAAATTGGTATAACGTTCAGGGGGTTTATGCTGCGTATCGAGAAAGCCAATCGTAAGAATAAATTTCGAGGGTTAATGTCATTAAATTCTCAAAAATTGTGGACATTTTTGAGACTCTGTTCTAAAATCACCGTTAAAAAAATCAAGATTTTGTTAAATGTTTCTAATATTTCACCTATAATCTGGACGGAATACGGAAAATAAAGAGTAAATAATGATAACTTAATTTTTGTTTTTGGGCATATTAGGTTTATCGTCATTTTTAATTATCATTTTGGAGACATCTGGAGACTTTTTTTTATGCCATTTATATTCGGACTAATTATTGGTTTATTAATCGGCGGCGCGATCGCTTATTTTTTCCAAAATAAATTACAGCAGATCCAGCGTAAACTTGAAAGCTCAGAAAAGAAACTAGAACGGGAACGGGCGCATCGAACCCTTGAAGACACCGAATCTTTGCAAGCCATCCACGCCCAGGAACTCCAAAATGCTCGCCAACAACTCCAATCCGTCGAGGCTTCCTATCAGGGTCAACTCCGTAATTTAGAGGAGTCCTATGAATTGCAATTACAAGAAGTCGAAAAACTCCAGGGTAATCCTGCCGCCCTCGCTGATTCCCAAAATCAGATTAGACAAATTGAGCAATCCTATCAAGCTCAAATTCAGGAATTACAAGCCAATCATCACAACGAAAAACAGGCGATCGAGCAATCCTACCAAGCTCAAATCCGAGAATTACAACAATCCCATCAACAAACCCTAGAAGAACTGCAACAAACTCCCCCCGTTCAAGCGTTTGACACTTCCTCTCCGACTTCTTCCGAAACAACTCAATCTGGTGGTTGGCCAGGAGCCGCAATGGGAGCCGCCGCGATCGCAGGGGCCGCAGGTTTAGCAGGTTGGGCAACCTCTAATTTTCTTAATCGAGAAGACGAAGAAACTCCCGTTGTAGAAGAACCCCCCGTTGTAGAAGAAATCAGTGAAGAAAGCGTTGCCGAATCTCCCTTTGAAATACCCGATGAAACTCCTGAAGACAATTGGGCCGATCAACCCCTAGCAGAAGAAGTTGCGACAGAATCTGAAATGATGGGCTGGACAGAAACCGCCCCCGCCGTTGAAGAAGTCAGCGAAGAATCCGAATCTCCTTTTGAAATCCCTGACGAAACTCCCGAAGACAATTGGGCCGATGCTTCCTTGGGAGAAGATCTTCTGGATGGAGCCGATTTATCCAGTTGGACAAATGCCGAACCCGCACCCGTTTCTGAAGAAGTCAGCGAAGAACTAGTTGCCGAATCTCCCTTTGAAATACCCGAAGCAACTCTCGACGAAAATTGGGCTGATGCTTCCGTAGGAGAAGATCTTCTGGATGGAGCTGATTTATCCAGTTGGACAAATGCTGAATCCGCACCTGTTTCTGAAGAAATTACCGAAGAACTCGTTGCCGAATCTTCCTTGGAAATCCCCGAAGCAACTCTCGAAGAAAATTGGGTGGATACTCCGTTAGAAGATGCTCTTTTGGGCGAAACTGAGTCAGCCAGTTGGACAGAGGCCCAAGCCCCCCAACTATTAGAAGAATCGATTCAGTCCCTAGAAGAAACGGTTGAAACCCCTGATACTTCTTTTGATTTACCTGATACCTCTTTTGATTTGAGCGAAGGTTTTGATTCATCTGTAGAAGCGGTATTGCCTTCCTTTGAAAATGAATATGCTCTGTCAGAGACTTCTACGGACTCCGAACTAGACTTTCTCTCTATGTTGCAAACAGAGGAACCATCCCTAGAGGAATTCGAAGAGCTTTCTTCCTTTATGGACACGGAAGATCCTGCTTTACCTGATTTTTTGGGGGAAGAGACCCTAAAAGATGATCTCCAGCTTTTGGATATGTTTCCGCCAGAAACTGAAGATTTAGCCAATATGCCCGAAACTCTGGCAGGTGAAGAGAATCTTCCTTTCATCAATTTTTTTGACTCGGAAGCCGAAAAATCCGATCTTGAGTTTTTAGAAATGCTCAAAACTGATGATGATAATCTCAGCCGCTTAGGATCGAGCGAATCCGATGATTTATTCGGAGATTTATTTACTCCCGATGATTCTGCTCCATCCGACATCAATGAGCTATTTGATTCGGTAGAGAGCCAAACGCCGAAAGCGAGTAATGAGGGATTGGAAGACTTATTTGGGGATGATGCGATCTCCTTTGATAATTGGGATCTGCCTGCCTCTGAAAAGCCTTCTGTTGACTAAGATTGGCTTATCCATCTAGATGTTTTAGACGGTCTAGGAATTGGGCTGTCTAAAATATTTTTTTAAGAAATCACCCTATTGATTCAATATCTAAGTTATGGACATCAAAGCCGCGATCGCCTGGGAAGCAGGAAAACCCCTAAGCATTGAAACCATCCAACTAGAAGGGCCAAAGGCGGGAGAAGTATTAGTCGAAATCAAAGCCACTGGAGTTTGTCATACGGATGCTTATACGTTGTCGGGAGCCGATCCTGAAGGATTATTTCCGTCTATTTTGGGTCATGAAGGAGCAGGAATTGTGGTTGAAGTGGGGGAAGGTGTGACCAGCCTGAAGCCAGGCGATCATGTGATTCCCCTCTATGTGCCTGAATGTCGGCAGTGTGATTATTGTTTGAGTTTTAAAACTAATCTCTGTCAAGCGATCCGACTCACCCAGGGAAGGGGAATGATGCCCGATGGAACTAGCCGATTTTCCTATCAGGGTAAAAAGCTCCATCACTACATGGGAACTTCTACCTTTGCCAGTCATACCGTTGTACCTGAGATTGCTTTAGCCAAAATTCGAGAAGATGCCCCGTTTGAAAAAGTTTGTTATATCGGTTGTGGGGTAACAACAGGAATCGGTGCGGTGATTAATACGGCCAAGGTGGAAGCGGGCGCAACGGTGGTGGTTTTTGGCTTAGGTGGCATTGGGCTAAATGTTATTCAAGGGGCGAAAATGGTCGGGGCTAGTATGATCATCGGGGTGGATCTGAATCCTGCTAAAAAAGCTTTAGCTGAAAAATTTGGCATGACCCATTTTGTTAACCCCAAGGAAGTAGAAGGCGATCTGGTTTCCTATTTAGTGGATTTGACCAAAGGAGGGGCAGACTATACTTTTGAATGTATTGGCAATGTGAAAGTAATGCGTCAGGCGTTGGAATGTTGTCATAAGGGTTGGGGGGTTTCTGTCATTGTGGGGGTTGCGGGGGCAGGAGAGGAAATTGCGACACGGCCTTTTCAATTGGTGACTGGTCGAGTTTGGAAGGGAACGGCTTTTGGGGGAGCCAGGGGACGGACAGATGTACCGAAAATTGTGGATTGGTATATGAATGGGCAGATTAATATTGATGATCTGATTACCCATGTGATGCCTTTGGAAAAGATTAATGATGCGTTTGATTTAATGCACAAAGGAGAATCGATTCGCAGTGTGATTACCTTTGATTAATTTCGATAAATTATAGTTTAGGTTTAAGCTAACTAATTTCAATTTTTGTCTCAATCAAACACTTTTTGTAAGTCCATGACAAAGTTGGGCAAAATATTTTCGCCCGATAAACTAATCGGATGTCGCAAGATTTCCACTTCCCGATTCCTTCGATAAATTTCAACGGTTTTTCCCCTCGGATCGATTAACCAGCCTAACTTTAACCCATTTTCTATATATTCCTGCATTTTCTCTCTGAGGGGTTTGAGCGAGTCGGTTTTTGAGCGCAATTCAATCACGAAATCGGGACAGATCGGAGCAAAATCATCCTGTTGGTCTGGGGTTAATTGTTGCCATTTTTCTTTGCGTATCCAAGCAACATCGGGTGAGCGGTTAGCCCCATTGGGTAAATGAAAAGCCGTAGAAGAATCAAACGCTACGCCTAATTGACTGCGTTCATTCCAAACAAAAAGTTGACCTGCTAAATAAAAGTTTTTTTTGCCTGTACTTCCGCCTGTTGGGGGCATAATAATCAGTTGACCTTGAGCGTTTTTTTCTAGCCGTAAATCTCGGTTTGCTGTTGCTATTTTTTTAAACTGTTCTTGGGTGATGGTTAGTGTCTCTGGTAGGTTGATTAATCGTGTATTCATGGGACATTGCCGCTCCCTTTTTTTATATATTATCGCAAAAATGTTTGATCGCTTTCTTGCGTCGCGATCGCGTTTTTAACATTCTAATGTTAAGCAACACCGTGATTTTTTCCATAAAATTACTTTCTTTCAGTTGGGACGAGATCAGTTAGACTCTCAAAAGAGCGATCGCATTATGTTAGTATCGTACAATCTATTATCTGATAGCCCGTTTTTATAAGCAAATAGAAGCAAACTGATTTCAATAAAATTGGGTTTTATGGATAACGACAAGCATCAAATATATGCAATCTCCGATGTCCTAAAAGGGCCAGACAACAAAAGTTTTTATTTTTGGAGGAGGGTTAAGGAATGACCAGTTTACAAATTAAACCCCGCACAGATTCTTGGGTTTTGGCGACCTGGGATGAGTATATTAATCAGTTAAATGATCCAATTTATCAACAAGCCAAGGGCTACTATTACAAAGGACACATGAGGATTGAGATGTCACCCGTTAGTTTTGATCATGGTCAGGATCATGTAATTATTATTTTTGCGGTGAATTTATTTGTTGCGCTTAAACAAATTCCTGCGACGGGTCTGGATACAACGACTTTTCGTAAAATAGGTGTGCGAGAATGTCAGCCTGATGTGGCTTATTATTTTGGGAAAAATGCTAAAAGCATTCCATCGGGAACAGGGATTGTCAATCTGGATCAATATCCTGCACCCAATTTAGTGATTGAAATTGCGAGGTCTTCATTGTTAGATGATTTGGGAACAAAACGGTCTTTATATGAGGAGTTAGGGGTTAATGAATATTGGGTAGTGGATGTTCAAAAGGCTCAATTGTTGGCTTATTCAATGACGAATCAGGGCAGTCAACGGATTCAGGTTTCTCAAGTTTTGCCTGGGTTGGAAGTTGCTGTTTTAGAGGAGGCTTTACAGCGTAGTCGCCAAACGAATCAAGCGGAAGTTGGGGCTTGGTTGTTATCTCGGTTTCAGTAAGAATTGGTATGGTTTAGAAAAGGCGATCGCGTTTTTAAAATCCTAATTTTAAGCAACCCCGTAATGGGTATAGGGTCGTTTGTAGGGAGGATGCAAACCCAAAATAATATCGGAGGAAGGAACCCCTTTTTCGACTAATTCTTGACCGAGATCGGCTTCTGTCATGTTGTGTTGAATCCAGATTTTTTCGTCTTTAATATCTAGATGAATATAGCAAGCGTAAATGCGATTTAATTCTTGCCAACCTAGATCGAGGAGTTGATAGTGATCGTGTTCGGTATCAAAAATGAGTTGACATTCAATATTGGGTTCATTGGTAGTGGCATGGGCGGTGAGTAATTCACGCACAATTTGACGATATTTAGTTAGCTTTTCCATGTTTTTTTCTATATACTGAATATAATGATGACATCGGTGTTATAATTTTATTAAAAGAAAGTTTTAATACAGAGAACGAATACAAATACGCTTGATCCTTGTTTTAGAGGCATTTGAAATGAAGCTTGTTGATGTCAAAATTGAAAACTTTCGTGGAATCCGTTCGTTACATCTACCCCTTGATCAACTAACGGTGTTGATCGGGGAAAACAATACTGGTAAATCAACTGTATTAGAGGCTATCAAGTTAGTTCTAACAAGAAGTTTTGGATTTCGACGAGGTGGACAATTTTCTGAATACGATTTTCATCTTGAAAATGCAGATGCTACACCACAGTCCGCCCCAACGATTAAGATTGTACTTCACTTTGCCGAGCAACAAGAAGATGAATGGATTGAGACGATTATCCAACAGATGCAAGATGTTATTCAGCCAGACATTACAACAGGACTGAATCATATCTGGTTACACGCGGAAGGGATTTTTAATATCGATTCCTCGTTATTTGAAACAAAATTAGATTTTCTCGATTCCAGTGAGAATAAACTAATACTTAACAATTCAACATCTATCAACCTTATTTCGAGATTTGTTCCGCTATTTTTTCTTTCAGCCCTTCGTGATTCTTCTCAGGAGTTCGGACAACGCGGCCAGTTTTGGGGGAGTTTCTTAAAATCAATCCAACTTCCTGATGATAGTCGCCAAGAGATCGAAGACAAACTTCAAGAAATTAATACCTCCGTTATTGGGGCCAATGAGGGATTGACCCAAGTTATCCAGAAAATTGCAGAAGCCAAACAACTCGTTTCTTTAGATTCAACTGCCCCCGTTGTCTTGGAGGCAATTCCAACTCGCGTCTTCGATCTGTTTGGAAAGATACAAGTACACCTAAAATCTACAACAGGTGCTAAACTTCCTCTTTCTCGGCATGGAGAGGGAACCCAAAGTCTTTCCGTATTGATGCTTTTTCGAGCCTATGTAGAAACAAAACTTGCCGAAGACTATGAGCCAGAATCTACGCCTATTCTTGCCTTGGAAGAACCCGAAGCTCATCTTCACCCTTCTGCGATCCGTTCTCTTGGCTCATTACTAGAAAACATGGTCGGACAAACGATTGTTTCTAGTCATTCTGGCGATCTGTTATCAAGAGTCCCAGTTACTTCGCTTCGCAGACTTTATAAAAGAAATGGAAACACAATTGTAGGAAGAATTGAAAACAATATCACACTAACATCAGATGAAGAACGTCATTTTGATTATCATGTGAGAGTAAATAAAGGCTCTTATTTGTTTGCTAGATGCTGGTTGCTAGTTGAGGGTCAGAGCGAATTCTGGCTATTTCCTCAATTGCTTTCCATAAAATATTCTGGAATAGATGAGATGAATTTAGCTATTATTGAATTTAGCCAAGGCGGTGGCCCTACAACTTTTATTAAGGCCGCCAAGGCATTAGGAATCGAGTGGTTTGTTGTTGCTGATGGTGATAATGAAGGAACGAAATATATTAATGCTTCTATAGAATGTTTAGATTCTATAGAGCAACAAGATAATCGTATGGTGCAATTACCATGTCAAGATTTGGAACATGAATTCTACAATAATGGATACGAAGAATTTATAAAAAATATGGTGACTAATAATCGTCAAACTCAAATTGAAAGTGAGGCGGCTGGAGATTCTATTAAAAAGACTAAATTGCTAATTAAAGCAGCTATCAATAAGGTAGGTGGAAAACCTGCTTTTGCTCAAAAGTTAGTAGATGAGGTTGAAAGACGAAGTATTGATAGCATTCCGCAAATAATTCAAGATATTATGACTCGCGTTGTTCAATTAGCAAGAAATTAATGATGTTTGATTTATCCTCTCTCAATGAAAATCAGCTTGAAGCCGTTTTATGGGATAAGGGGCCTCTCCTTGTATTGGCAGGCCCAGGTTCAGGCAAAACCAGAGTTTTAACCTATCGCATTGCCCGAATCCTCGAACAATCTAAAGGACAACATTTCCGAATCCTTGCCCTTACTTTTACTAACAAGGCTGCCGCAGAAATGCGTAGTAGAGTTGAAGAACTTGCACCACAAGAACTCCGCCGTGTTCGGCTTACGACTTTTCATTCTTATATGGCTGAACTACTTCAACAGCATGGTAGTCACATCAATTTTCGACCAGACTTTCAGATACTTTCCAATGGTGCTGATCGAGAAGCTTTGTTAGATGATGTGTTAAGACAATTGCGAAAAGATCTTTCTCATTCCATGCCTGAACACTTCAAAGCTTCTCAACTGCTTCCAACAATAGCTAGACTTCTTGAGCGATGTGTTCCGACGGATCAAGCTCAAAGTTTACTGCAACAATTGAAGGTTGAAAGTGCAGTTCCATTGGCACGGGTATATACCGCCTATCGAGAAGAACTTCGTCGTACCAATTGTCTTGATTTTCCTAGCCTTATTGTTGAATCTCTTGAGTTATTAAAAAAACATCCCTTTCTTGTTAAACACATCAGAAAGGTTTATCAACATATCCTTATTGATGAATTTCAGGATACTAATCAATCCCAATATCAGATTTTATCGCTGATTGTTAAACCAGACCCTTCTACGCTGTTTGTAGTAGCCGATGATGATCAGATTATTTATCAATGGAATGGAGCAAATCCTGAACGAATTAAATCATTGAGTGAAGATTTCAATATCTCGGAATTGCAACTCCCCGAAAACTACCGATGTCCTCCTGATGTTATTAAATTGGCTAATGCACTTATTGAGAAAAATCTTAATCGTTCTGCGGGCAAAAAACCTTTAGCCGCCGTAAAAGAAGGGAATGGTAATGGAGTCGTGCGCGTTTTCAATTTTAAGAATGTGGAAGAGGAAACAACATGGATTGCTGGAGATATAGCGAAAAAGAAACCAGAAGAACGTCTTAATTGTGCTGTATTAGCCCGAACCAACAAGCTTTTAGAGTTGGCGGGGGAAAAATTAAAAGATGCTGATATTCCAGTTTATTTTGCTGCTCGCAAGGATGAATTCAAGAGTGCGCCCCTAAGAATGTTGCACGCAATCCTTCGTCTTGTTAACTTCAAAGAAGACAAGCAATCTCTGGAACGATTATCTAAAGCATTTTACGAGATTGAAGGTATTCGGATCGAACCTTCATCCGTTCTTTCTCAAGCGTCCGCAGATGGACAAGATTTAATCCATACATGGCTTAATGAGGTGAAACAGCGAAATTCAGTAGCAGAGCAAACTAGGAATTTGCTTGATTCAGGAATCAAACCGTTATTGACTTCATTAAACTATCGTAGTTTTACAGATCACCTGCTGAAGTGGGCGGAACAGCTTCAAAGTGGAACACAACAAATTGATAATATTTTTAACGAGTTTCAAGAAGAGTGTGAGGTTTGGCAACAAATTTTATCAGAAATTACAAAAAAGTTTGAAGGTGAAGAAGTAAGTCTTTATCAGTTTCTTCATGAACTTGATCTTACTTCAAAGACACCACCCAAGCCCCCTGAAGCAATCCCTTGTTTTACGATTCATGCGTCAAAAGGAATGGAATTTGGCAATGTATATCTCATCGGTTTAGTAGAGGATCAGCTTCCCAGTTGGGCGGCCGTTATGAAGGGAGATAATTCTCTTGAAATGCAGGAAGAGCGTAGAAATTGTTTTGTCGCAATCACACGCACTCAAGAAAGTCTAACCTTAACTTACTCAGACAAAGTGTTCGGATGGCACAAGCAACCTTCAAGATTTCTTAGTGAAATGGGAATTGATCTTTCAAATACTGAAGTCGAACATAATTTAAAATAATTCCACTTTTAGCGATCGCCTGGGAAGCAGGAAAAACCCTAAGCATTGAAACCGTCCAATTAGAAAGTCAGATTTAACGTTTGGATTTGCTAATTCAATTAACTTCTATATCCTTCCATAGCGTGCAATCACAGGGCTTTCGGGATTTCGTTGATTATATAACCAAGCCCAAAGTTGATCGCCGAGGGAAAAATGCCACCATTCTCCTGGATGCCGTAAAAAACCCGCCGATTCCATCACTTCATTTAATAAAACCCGATGTTCATGAAATAATTGGGACTTGGGATCGGAATGATTCGCATAAAAATTTGGTTGAGAAATATCCGATAGATCATCAATTTCTCCGCCCATATCTACCAGATTTCCTGACGAATCTATCAGAGTAATATCCATCGCTGAACCCGTACTATGGGGCGGTGGTGTCGCCAAATCGTAGCTAGGAATAGCCCAAATTTTATAGACCTCTGTGAATAGTTCCTGACGCTTGGTAGGCGATAAATCTTTCTCCTTTAATCTTTTTTGTTGTAATAAAAAAGCAAAGGTATGATCCACCATAAATTGTTGAACTTCGACGGGGCGATAGGCATCAAAAATTTGAATTTTCCAACCCGAACAACGTTGTTCTAAAGACTCTTGTGCTTTTTTTAGGGCTTCAATAACCCGCGATCGCAAACAATAGGGAGATTTCCCTTGATAATCTGCCCCTAACTGCTGATAGGGAGGAGGCTCGGTTAAGACAATATTGGGTAAGGCGATCACTAACAGGGGATCACCACACTCTTCGATTAAAATTTGCTGATAGGGTTTCATCGTCAATTTTCAAAAAATCCAGTAAAATCTTCTCGCTTATTCTAGATTAGGACAATCCATGAATCGTCATTATCTCATTCTCCGCCCTGTCCAGAATAGATGAAAATAAAAATAATAGCATTCAGCCCAAAAAAGCCTAGTTTTAAATTAAATATGCGTTTCTCAAAAAAAATAGTCGTCAATATTAGTCTTCTCATGGTGGGGACAGCGATCGGTTTCACTCCTTTGGTTAGTCATTCCGTATTGGCCCAAATGTCCGAGGGAAATAGTAAAAATGCTGGGATCATTGCCCAAAAAGTAACCTCCCTAGAGAATACCTCCTGGCAACTCACGAGCCTGGGAGATGCTCAACCCTTAGCAGAAAAGCCCATTACCCTTGAATTTGGCGAAAATAATCATCTATCGGGGTCATCGGGATGTAACCGTTATATGGGGTCATTTAGCACCAAGGGAAACCAATTTTCCGTCAAATCGCCCCTGGGTTCGACCATGATGGCTTGTCCTGAAGACTTGATGAAACAAGAACAACAATTTTTGCAAGCCCTAAGCGCAGGCACAAGTTACAAGATTAACGCGGACGGAGAGCTAGAAATTCAATATCGTGAGGGAAGTCGTAATAAACGATTGAAATTTTCTCCTCTGAAGACAAGTAGCGCAGATCAAAAAATGACTCTAGAAAATACCTCCTGGCAACTGATGGCAACGGGACAATCTCTACCGCGATCGGAAAAACCGATTACCTTAACTTTTAGCGAAAATAACCGTTTAGCAGGTTCTTCTGGCTGTAATCGTTATATGGGAAGCTTTAAGGTCACAGGCAACCAATTTGAAGTTAAATCCCCCCTCGCTTCTACTCGGATGGCCTGTCCTGAAGCCTTAATGAAGCGAGAAAAACAATTTTTGGAAGCCCTAAGTGCGGCCAAAAGTTACCAAATTAACGACAAAGGAGAACTAGAAATTCAATACGGTGACAGAAAAGGCAAGAATGTATTGAGATTTTCGCCCACAAAAACCAGTGAGGTCAACGAAAAAGTTATTTACGTCAATGGTCGTACTGTCCCTTGTACAGGGGTTGCTCTTCAACAATGCTTGCAGATCAAGGAATCGATGAAAGATGATTGGACGTTGCTTTATCAGGGGATTAAAGGATTTGGCACTGGTGTAGTTTGATTAAAGGCGAAAAAAGGTATGGTGTAAGGCTTAGAGGAAATGGGGAAATAATTAAAACCTAGCCATATCCTGATTTTTATTATAGTAAGTAGGTGGTTGGAATTAAATGTAAAATGGATTACCCTGAAAGTCTTGCTGTGACTCGATTCTCTAGAAAAATAATTGTGCCTACCTACTTATTATTGTCATTATATCAAAGAAAAAAGAAACTAAAAACAATGTCAACATTGAAGAAAAACTCTATAGAAATCCTGAATGATGTTGTCTTATGCCAAGAGAAAGAGGCAGGCTTATTCAAGAAAAACTGCCCTCATTGCTATAGTGAAAAAGTAAAAATCCATTCTCATGATCAAACGAAAGAAAACGGAGAACGTAAAATGTTACTCTGCCAAGAATGTAAATCTTATTTTGCG
>JBEIFD010000011.1:0-17039 GCA_040382535.1 Merismopediaceae cyanobacterium | reverse complement strand
TGCAATTCTTCCTTTTCCTGTTCTTTTAGAGCCAGATTTTCTTGCGTTGCCATAAACATTCTTTTTTGCCCTTTTTTTCTTTCTATAGTAACCTCATTTCAGCCGCCTTGTACTAGTGATGATTATCTTTTTTCATTATAAAATAACAAAATAGCGATCGCCCTTCCAAACTTGACTAAACCGCGATCGCGGTTCCCATCCATTTTTATAAAAAGCGATTACCTAAAAATCACGACTCACAGGAATAGCGATCACAATATAGCAAAACCTCTAGCCGTTAGATAATTGAGGCGATCGCTTTTTGGAAGTCTTGCCGATATTCTTGGCGATGATCGCCAGTTAGGGTTTAGGAAGAAACCAAAAATATTTAGCGGCCCCACCCAGAACAATTATGATTAGACCGCCCAGGATGCTTCGGTTAATAAATTCCTGAAATTCTAATCGCTTACCTAGTCCTGTAATTTTCTCGTCTAACACATTAATTTTTCCCGTTAGCTTCTCATCTAGGCTGGTAATCTGTCCTGAAAGTCTTTCCTGACTAATCTTTAAGCCAGTGATTTCAGTGTCTAGACGACTGAAGCCAGTGGTTATCAGGTCTTTTAATTCCTTTAGATCACTTTCGGTTACGGTAGGCATAGGTTATCATTCCCTTATAGATTTTTTTGTTGAACGGATTGGGAGAAGTTAACGGCTTCTTCCTTTCTGCTTTCTAGGGTAATTGATTACGGACTGGGAGCGATCGCCATTCTGAACTTGAAAAAAGCGATCGCACTTCATCAGAGAAAGTAATCGCAGTAACCGACAATGAGGTTATCATAGGGTTGTGTTCGTTAACCCAAATTACAGGATCGGCGATCGCACTAAATACTAAAAAGTGATTGATTCAGAGGAGCGAAGGAAATGACTATGGCAGACAGTGGGCAAATAGCCATCATCCGTACAGAACGCGGACTCATGATCGCAGGTACACGAATCACCCTCTACGACGTGATGGACTATGTGCAGGCCAAGTATCCATCTAAATTTATTCAAGGATTATTTGATCTGACTCAGGAGCAGATTAATTCTGCCCTAACTTATATTGAAGCCCATCGTGCAGAAGTAGAAATTGAATATCAACAAGTTCTCAAAGAAGCTGAAGAACTTCGACAATATTATGAAGATCAAAATCGTGAGCTAATTGCCCAAATTTCTAAAAAACCGCCGAAGCCTGGAACAGAATTTGCTTGGCAAAAACTGCGGGAAGCTAAGGAAAAACGTGAGTCTAACGCATGAACTTTTTAATAGATCACAATCTCAAAGGTCATGCCCTAGTTTTCTTGGGGGCGATCGCCAGTCAAGGTTGGCTTGAGCTAGTTCGGATTCGTTTTGTAACCTTTGCAGAACTGGATTTGCCCACCGACAGTGACGATAGAATGGTTTGGCGACTAGCTCAGGTGAATCAGATGATTTTGTTGACAGCTAACCGCAGTATGAAAGGCAAAGATTCGCTAGAGCAAGTTATGCGTGAAGAAAGCATATCTGTATCTCTACCTGTTGTCACAATTAGTAATGCTGATCGATTACTTAACGATTCTGAATATCGAGGTCGGTGCGTTGAAAAGTTGATTGAAATTGTTCTCGATATTGATAGTTATCGAGGAGCAAGACGAATTTTTATTCCGTAGGGCGATCGCCACTTCCCCTTCACTCCCCAATAATCGCCGTCTCCAATCTCATCCCCTCAAAAAGCGATCAGTACAGTTCAAAAGATGAGTTTGAGGGTGTTAAGGGAGCTTAGAAAGTGCATTGTCGGCGGCTTGTTTTTCAGCTTCTTTTTTATTTTTTCCCATTCCTTCCCCGTATACTTGCTCATTAACATAAACTTTTGATCGAAAAGTTGGAGCATGATCAGATCCGCCCATTCTTTCTGTTTTATATTTAGGAGGAATGGTAATTCCTTGAGCTTGTACCCATTCTTGAAAGCGATTTTTTGAGTCTGCACTAGCGCGTGCTTCAATTTTATGATTGTGAACTAATACGGATTCAAAGAGGGGAATGATGCAGTCTTTAACCGCTTCAATATTAGAATCTTGATCTAAATAATAAGCCCCAATAACCGCTTCAAAGGTACTGCTTAACAGGTTTTCATTTTGATATCCCCCATTTTCGATTAAACTTTTTGCTAAACGCATTTTGAAGGTTAAGCCAATTTCAACTGCAAATTTAGAAAGTTGTTTTTCATCTACTAAAGTTGCCCGAATACGAGTCATTTCTCCTTCTTTCATTTCAGATTTAAGAAACTTTTTATAGAGATATTCCCCACTGATAAAGTTAAGAATACTATCTCCTAAAAATTCTAATTGTTCATTGTCTTTTTCTCCTATATTTTCATTGGCAAAGGAACAGTGGGTTAAAGCGCGTATGAGCAGTTTATCGTTGTTAAAATTAAAAATTGGGTGCATAATTTTCCTCAAATTTATTATTAAATAAACAAAACTCTAGAAGCGCAAGGTTTGTTCTCAAAGAAATCATTAAAGAAACATTGTAAGGGGACAAGGTTTACGACTAAAAACATCTTAACTAACTAAAAGTAACTGTTGTTTTTCTAATTTTATTTTACCATCGTTAGCCACCATTGAAATAAAGCTTAACCATTTAGAAAAGGTTTTTCCTGCTTGATCTGGTCTTAAAATCGATGAACATCCTTGATAGTTAGGGCATTGTTTTCGCATTAATCCTTCAATATAACTCAAAGAAGTTGATTTCTTTTGCTTGATACATAATTGAATCGATTTTATTAAATATTTAACCGCTTCTGCATAAGGTATCATGGTTTTTGATTCTATTTCTTTCTCTAAATCTTCAATGAAATAATAAGGCGCAATTTCTGTTAATTTCTTTTTAATATTACCTTTATGAGCGATAATCGTGACCTGTATGTTATATTTATTACTGGCAGTGGTAACAACAGAAGCAAAATCTCCATCCCCTGAAACTAAAATAATTTGATTCGGTGGAATAGATGAATTGATTAGATCCAGAAAATCTGATTTTAATTGATTATCTGCACTGTTTTTAAGAGAACAAGGAACATCAATAAACTCAATTTTAACTCCGAAAAACTCCAATTTTTCTAATTGCTGCTTTTTGTTATTTTGCCCACTGCAAGAAGAATTAAAATAATAGTTAGCTGTCACTATTTTTTCCTGTAAACGAGCAAATTCTAATAAAATAGATAAAGATTTTTCATCTAAACGAACATTTTGAGAATCAATCAAAATTACAACTGTATTATTATTCGTTGGGTTAGTCATGGTTAAGACTCCTTAAAATTCATTAAGTTACGGTAGGAGTCAGCTAAATATTATTAAAACAAACAAGTTCCTAGTAAGCTCTCTAGAGCATAAAATAGCATGATAAGAGAGTTAAAGCCTACCACTGTAAAGCTTATACCCCTACTAGGGTGTATTTGTCTGATTTGAGTCTTAGTCAGACCATTTATCTAATCTGAAAGAAGCACTATGATGTCAAGCTGACAAGATACTGGTGTATCTAACCAAATTGAGATCATCATGCTTGTCTCGGATCAGCAAACTATCTATCTAAGACAGAAATCATTCATTTAGCTGATAAAAGTCAGTGTAACTCTCTCTTTTTAAATTGTCAAGTAGAATTAAAGTAATATAATTGGTGCGATCGCCGATCCCGTAAACTGAGTAAAAGAGCGTAACTCAACTATGGAAAATGATAACCTGACTGTGGGTTATTGTGATCGCTTTTTCTGATGAAGTGCGATCGCCCTAGAATTTTATGATAGAAGGATAACTCCTCCAAAAGGCGGCAAAGTCAGTTCACCCGTTGATTCATTCCAAGGAATTGCAGGCTCAGTGGCGATCGCCAATTGATAATTTTTCCAGTTCGGTAATGCTAGAGTTATAGACTGAGCCTGATTATTAAGCGCGATCGCAAGAAGAGAGTTAAGCTGATCTCGTAGGATGCCTTCATGAAATGCAATCTACCACACTAGCTCTTAACAGCAAAAATAAAACTGCTAGAATATGACAACTTAGCTAGGTAACAACAAAGCATTATGCTAACCCTCAGTTATCCACACATCGAAAAGATTGAGCATCAGCCCGCACATTTACAACGTTTGCCGCGCATTAGAATTGCTCAAATCGTTATGGACTATATTGCCTATGGTTGGTCAGTCGAGGAGATGTGTCGTCAGCACCTGTATTTAACACTAGCCGAAGCCCATGCAGCAATGGGCTACTATTTTGACCATCAAGAAGAAATTGACCAAGAAATTAGACAGGAATTACAGCAAGTACAAGAAAATATGGCTCAAGCATCTAAGTCACCTTTCTACATTCGTATGAAAGCTAAAGGACTGCTGTAAATGGCTATTGCGCTGTATATGGATGTTCATGTTCCTCAAGCGATTACCGAGCAATTGCGTCGCCGAGGCATAGACGTATTGACAGCATTTGAGGACGGAACTACAGAACTGCTTGACGATCAGCTTTTAGCAAGAGTGACGGAACTTAAGCGTGTTCTCTTTACCCAAGATATTCGTTTTCGGGTTTTAGCCGAAACTTGGCAGATAAAAGGTAAACAGTTTTCAGGCTTAATTTTTGGTCATCAACTTGGAGGTACGATTGGTCAATTTGTTAAGGATTTAGAATTAATTGCTAAGGTCTCTGAACCTGATGAATGGATCAACACGATTGAGTACATTCCGTTCAAGGGAGAAACAAGCACATAACTAAACCGTTAATTAGGGCTTGCTGAATAAGTATAAAACCCTTGTCAAATAATGCTTTCAAGCATCATAAAAACGATCAGGTGCAAAGTTATGGCCTTTGGATGCTCAAAACCCATGCACGTCTTTGGAAAATGGTGGGTTGAAATTAGAAACAACTCTCTGAAGTGCGATCGCCCTAGAATTTTATGATAGAAGAATAACTCCTCCAAAGGGCGGTAAAGTCAGTTCCCCTGTTGATTGATTCCAAAGAGTGGCAGGATCAGTGGCGATCGCCAATTGATAATTTTTCCAGTTTGGTAACACTAAAATTATAGACTGCTCCTGATTATTCAGCGCGATCGCATAATTGCCTAATTGATAGCCATAGAGCCGATGCTCATCATCAATAATGACGGCTTGCGGTTGTTGAGACCAATGCTGAGAACCTTGACGACGTAATTGAATTAACTGTTGATAAAATGTTAGTAAATCCTGATCTTGATCTCCATCCCAAAGCATCGGCAAACGGGATTCTTCTAAACGACCAACGGCTTGTAACTGACTTAAACCGACTTCCGTACCGTAATAGATAATGGGAGGATTGGGCAACGTAAATTGACACAAAGCTGCTAATTTAAGTTTGCGTTTATCTTCATTCACAGCCCATAAAAATCGGTTCATATCATGGTTATCGAGGAAACTAGGAAGCACTAAATGGGAGCCAAAATAAGCAAAATGTTGTCCCAAAGCCTTATCAAATTGGCTAACTGTTAGACGCTCAAAAACAAAAAATCCCCGCAATAATTCTAATAATTGAAAATCCAGACAGCCATCCATTCTACCCGCAAAAGATCGAACGACAGAAGGCGGTTGGGTAATTTCTCCAAAGGTAATGCTATCGGCTTTAACTTGACGGGTTGCGGCGCGAAATACTGACCAAAAAGCATGACCCACACCGTGCGCGTAATCTAAACGGAAACCATCACAGCCCCGTTGCAACCATTGACAGGCATTGCTAATTAAATAATCCCGAACTTCTTCATGATCAGGGTTAACTTCTGGTTGACCAGACACATCAAAAAAACAATCGTATTCTAGGGGATAATTGCGAAAACGAAACCATTCAACCTTGGGATGATCGCGATCGCTGATAGCAGATTGAAAGGCATCATGTTCATTAGAAATATGATTGGCCACATAATCCAAAATCAGTTTTATTCCCCGTTGATGGGCCTCTGTTACCAATAAATCCCAATCGGCCAACGTTCCCAAGCGTGGCTCGATCGCACCGTAATCAATCGGATCATAACCATGATGGGAAGGACTGGGAAAAATAGGCGTTAACCAAAGACAGTTAATTCCTAAAGTTTGTAAATAATCGAGTTTAGAAATAATTCCCTTTAAGGTTCCGCCATAAATTTCACTCCGATCCTTAGTTACTTTAAAATCTTTGCCAGGATCAGGGGCAAAACGATCAACAAAAATTTGATAAATAATGGCATCCCGAAACCAGTCGGGCGTAGTTTGATTCTCGACCACAAATTCATAAATCTGGGGTTGATTCTGGTGATCACCTTTTGCTAACTTTTCCCAATCAAAATCATCGGGATCACTTAATTTTTTTAACGCTTCTAGATCAATGTGGGGACAATAAATGATTTGATCCGTTGTAGTCGTCGCCGCGATCGCATACTGAACAAACGTTCCCTTTGGCTGACTTGGAATCATTGCGCTCCATTGTTCGAGGTAACACCATGGCAACGTATCCCACGTAACCTCAAAGCGTTCCATTGGTAAAGACCCAAGCCTGGCATCCCCCAAATCAAAAGGCGATTTGAACTCGGTATTTCCCGTGCGATAGTAGAGCGTCATCGTTTTAACCGCGATCTCGGCTCCCACACGAACCCTAATTTCAATCAGTTCATTTTCCTTCGGAATGGCGGGAATTAAAATACAGTCATGAAATAATCCCACCTTTCCCAGGCGAGACTGTTTTACTCGTCCTTGGGTCGTTGAGAGATGACCGAAAATAAATTCAGGCAAGTTAGTGGTATCGTTAGCCATCAGTTTTCTTGAAAATTTGTCAGTAGAATCGCCATTAGCGAAGAGTGATTGTTCCTTCAAGACTAATTTTAAATAACCTTGCTCAAGTTTTGTTTCTCTTCATCTCCTAACTGACAACTATTACACAGCCCAAAAAATTCTAGGGTATGGTAGTACACCTTAAACTGATGAGAAAATTCTAATTTGTTTTCTAAATCATGGACAGGACATTCAGCGATAGGAATCGATCGCCCGCAATTGACACAGGTGAGATGGTGTTGATCGGATTGGGTCAAACTATAGACCGATTCGCCATTCGTTAACTTCCGCGCCTGGATTGCCCCTTGCAGTTTTAAACCTTCTAAGGCACGATAGACAGTGGCAAGCCCAATGCTTTCATTGCGCTGTCGTAGCTCTGAATACAGATCCTGGGCCGACATCGCTTGGTTTAACGTTTTCAGCAGGCGAAATAATCGCTCTTGAGAACGGGTAAGGGGAGCTTTCATGAGTCTGGAACCGTTGTTAGTTAGTTTATATCTTAATTTAATGTCTCAACAATATCAGTGTCGCATTTATGTCACGCTTCGTCCCTCCGTCCTCGATCCTGCGGGAACAGCCGTTCAATCAGGATTACAGCAATTGGGCTACTCAGAGGTGGAACGCGTGAGAGTGGGTAAGTATATTGAGCTTACGCTTAGGGCTGAGGACGAAGCAACCGCCAAACAACATCTAGACCAAATGTGTGACCAGCTTTTAGTTAATACGGTCATTGAAAATTATTCTTTTGAGTTAACGCCAGTGGCATAAGGGGATCGTAATGAAATTTGGAGTAATCGTTTTTCCAGGGTCTAATTGCGATCGCGATGTGGAGATGGTGACACAGGGAATATTGAATCAACCGACTCGTTTTGTCTGGCATCAAGACACGGATATTGATGATTTGGATGTGATCGTCATTCCAGGCGGCTTTAGTTACGGTGATTATTTGCGATGTGGCGCGATCGCCCGTTTCTCTAATGTCATGAAATCTGTCATGGAACACGCCAAACAAGGAAAATACGTTTTAGGTATTTGTAACGGATTTCAGGTTCTCACAGAAGCAGGATTATTACCAGGAGCCTTAATTCGCAATCGAGATTTACATTTTATTTGCGATCGCGTCCCCCTCCGAGTTGAACAAAACCAATCCGTTTGGACAAAAAATTACCAGTCGCAACAAATCTTAACATTACCCATTGCTCACGGAGAGGGTCGCTATTACGCCGATGACAAGACCCTGAAAAATCTCGAAGATAACCAACAAATTCTCTTTCGTTACGTTAGCTCCCAGGGAAAAATAACCGAAGAAGCCAATCCCAACGGCTCACTCCACAACATCGCAGGAATTAGTAACAAGCAGGGAAATGTACTGGGAATGATGCCTCACCCCGAACGGGCGGCAGATCAAGCACTTAAGGCGATCGATGGTCTAGCACTCTTCCAAGGACTGCTCTAACTAAGACGGATTATCGCCCATCAGAATCAACTATTCCCCCATCAGTTCTTCATAGAGTGTTGATAAGATTTTCACGGCTCTATGAGTTTCACCAAGGGAAAAACCGATCAAAAGTCCCCATCTGTTGACGGGTGATGCCTTGCCAGTGTTCCATTTTTCAAAGTCTTTGCTAACGTAGTGATGGAGGAATCGCATATTCTGTCAGCGTTAGCACACTTGTACTATTCCAGAACGGCGATCACCTTAAAAAAAATTAATAATTTGGATGCATTTTTTTGTGAAATTCATTAGAATGACGTAAGAATTTTTGTTAAAGCGGTTCTATTCTTCTTTTGTCTAGGAAGAATTTTAATTCCCTGATGTCTTGTCAATTAAGTTTTTTCGAGTTGAAGAAAAATTGATTGACGACTATAACGTTAGGGGAACGCTTTTAGCGATCCATTTTTAGAGATTAGTTTTGAGAGTATCCGTCTAAAGGAAATTCTTCCCTGGAACTTAACGCACTAACCTCGGTACACTGTTGACCTCAATCTCTTCCTGAAGAGATTTTTATTGATGAGTGCAATCTACTGCTTTTCCTGAGCTACCCAACTTACAACCCACTTTTGCAATTTAAGCAAAAAAATAACCGATCTTTTGTTTTCAAAGCTACAATCAGTAGGGTCTTTCTTTTTATCGATAGCCCATAGGCACTTTGAAGTCAACCAAAAGAGTCTAAATTTCCTTAAAAAACCCATCTTTATGATCGGTGTCCCTTCGGACTTAGGCAAAATTATTAGACCTGTTTCCTAGTCGGAAAAATCAAATGTAATAAAGTGCACATCGAAGAACAGCAAAGATTCATTCCCCCCCTAAAAACCCTACCAATTAGTTTTGCACGATAAGGAGCAAGAGGAAACGGCATGATGCAGGCTACCACTGAGCTATTAACAATGACAAAAGCAACTTCTATAGAAGAGCCTTCCGTGGATTTATCGCACTACATTGATACAGATGATATTGATGATGATGATCTCCTAGACGAATTAGAAGACTCAGAAGACACGGAATCATCCGTTGAGCCTGGTACCAAGAAACCGCGAAAACTGACTGCCTCCCGTCGTCGTGATCCTAGTAAGAAAAAGCCCTACACAGAAGATTCAATTCGGATTTATCTTCAAGAAATTGGTCGTATTCGGCTATTACGGGCAGAGGAAGAAATTGAATTAGCCCGTCAGATTGCAGATTTACTCTCGCTAGAACTGATTCGTGAGGATATCTGTAAACAATTAAAGCGGGAACCCAATGATCGGGAATGGGGCAAGCAGGTTTGGAAAATTGAACAAACGAAGCAAATCCTCACCGAGAAACACGGTAAAGATCCCAGCAAAAAAGAAATCAATAGCTTTTTAGCAGACTCGATTAATAATGCAGACATCGAAGAGCGTTGGAATATTCAGGCGGATAAAAATTTCAAAGGTTTCCTGCGTCGCCTCTATCTAGACCGTAAGGCAAAAGATAAGATGGTGCAGTCTAATCTCCGTTTAGTGGTTTCGATCGCCAAAAAATACATGAATCGGGGGTTATCGTTCCAAGATCTGATTCAGGAGGGCTCCCTTGGTTTGATTCGGGCGGCTGAAAAATTTGACCATGAAAAGGGTTATAAATTTTCGACCTATGCGACTTGGTGGATTCGTCAGGCGATTACCCGTGCGATCGCCGATCAATCCCGTACCATTCGTCTCCCTGTTCATCTCTACGAAACCATTTCTCGCATTAAGAAAACCACCAAAATTCTTTCCCAAAGTCTTCACCGCAAACCAACGGAAGAAGAAATCGCGGACTCGATGGAAATGACCATTGAAAAATTGCGCTTTATTGCTAAATCTGCCCAATTACCCATATCCTTAGAGACTCCTATCGGGAAAGAAGAAGATTCTCGTTTAGGTGACTTTATTGAAGCTGACGGTGAAACGCCAGAAGATGAAGTTTCTAAAAATTTATTACGGGAAGATCTAGAAAATGTCCTCGATACCCTCAGTCCCCGTGAACGAGATGTCTTGCGACTGCGGTACGGCTTGGATGACGGACGAATGAAAACCCTCGAAGAAATTGGTCAAATTTTTAATGTCACCAGGGAAAGGATTCGGCAAATCGAAGCCAAGGCTCTCCGTAAACTCCGCCATCCCAACCGCAATAGCATCTTGAAGGAATATATCCGTTAAGCCGCGATTAGATAGTTGGATCGCCAATCTTTTAATTTTTTTCAGGGTGAATGATCATTAATCAGACACCCTTTTTTGTTATAATCAGCCTAAAATTCTGGTTTTAGTTAATTTAGCGACTATGAATGAGTCTATTGCCGAATCTGCTGGCTTATCTGAGCTTTTGGAGAAAAATATTCAAACACTAGGTTTAGCCAAAATTCAACGTCATCTTTTTTTGTGTTGTGACCAAACCAAACCGAAATGTTGCGATAAAACCGTTAGCCTAGAAGCTTGGGATTATTTAAAACGTCGTCTGCAAGAGCTAGGATTAGATAAACCCTCTGAAACCAGTCCCGTTTGTATTTTTCGTACTAAGGCCAATTGTTTACGAGTGTGTGCGGAAGGGCCAATTTTATTGGTGTATCCCGATGGGGTGTGGTATCGTCAGGCAACCCCCGAAGTGATTGAACGAATTCTCCAAGAGCATATTATTGGCAATCAAGTTGTTGAAGACTATGCTTTTTTAAGTCATCCATTGCCCAGTTTATCCGATTAGTGATCCCATAAAGTTTCAATGAATTTTAATATTGTAGAGTGATTTCAATCATTGCGGGGGATAAATCTATCGTGATTTTTGTATTGAGCTTTACTTTGACAATCTGTAAAACTTCATGAGTTTTTAGCCAATTCCTTGCTTAAGTTTTGTCAGAAGCATTATAATCAACTTGTTTTTATTTTGTGATAATCAGATTAAGTGGGTTGAAATAATACGCGATCGCTCCTCATTCTGTTCTCTAAACCCCAAGTAATGAAATAACGATGAAAGATAATTCTCAAAAAGACCATAATCAACTCCTACTGATTGACGATGATCCCAATTTAATCCTCTTGGTCAAAGATTATTTGGAATTTCAGGGCTATGTGGTACAAACAGCCGAAAACGGTCGGGAAGCCTTAGAAATTCTGGTTTCCTATACGCCGAACATGATCATCTGCGATATTATGATGCCCGAAATGGATGGTTATGCCCTCGTCGAAAAAATACGTCAAGATCCTCGGATTAGCTGGATTCCAGTCATGTTTCTCTCGGCAAAAGGTCAAAGTCAGGATCGGGTGAAGGGACTGAGTACGGGAGCGGATGTTTATATGGTCAAACCCTTTGAACCAGAGGAATTGGTTGCCCAGGTTGAATCGTCCCTACGTCAAGCCAATCGTTTAATGCGTTTTGGCAATAAGCCTCCCGAAGATGGAACTCGACTTTATGTTCCCAGTACGGTAGAATTAACGCCGACGGAAATGAAAGTAGTTCTATTAGTTGCCCAGGGGATGTCTAACCGAGAAATTGCTGAAAAACTCAATGTTAGTCAACGTACTATTGAAAGTCACGTGTCGAATATGCTAAACAAAACCAATTTACATAATCGGACGGAATTAGCTCGTTGGGCAATGGAAAGTAATAGAACCTAGAAAAAGCCTATTGAGGTAACTTGAAATAGGTCAATAAAGATCCCATGTTATTTAGAGTGGATTGGCGCGTTTTCTGCTATTCTAGATATTATGCTGGTGTAGCTCAGGGGTAGAGCACCCGCCTTGTAAGCGGACGGTCGCAGGTTCAAATCCCGTCACCAGCTTTTAAAATTTAATCTTTTTTCATAATTAACGTGCCAGCAATCATGTCATGGAGGGCGCGTTTCTTTTTTGTCCATCCTGATAACATAAAGCCAATATAGAGGGTCATGGTTGATAATAATTTTGCCCAATAACGTTTATTTGCCATTCCCATAGAAATTCTTTGACCGTTGCGATCGCAGACCACTAACCCCATAATTAATTTGCCTAAAGTGGCCTTGAGGGGAGAAGATTCAAGCAGAATAAAATATAACCATTTGGTTAAAATGCCTAAGATCAAAGAGGCTAAAACTAAGCTATATTGATGCAAGAAATAAGTGGGATTAAAGAAGCAAATAACACTCAGAATTAGAGAGATTAAGTAACCTAAAACCGTTGTTCCGATTGCTGAAGATAAAATTAATTCTTTGACGTTAGAAACGATCCCGAAATCCGTTGCCCAATGAGCCAATAGTCTAATAGAAATCAGGTGATTGACGAGTAAACTTCCTGTGATCGCGGCAATCATCATAACGATCACCGTATCTAAGGTAGCAGCTTGGGCGCGTAACCAAAAGCCAGCATAATTGTGAGGAATAATTGCCTGGGTCGGAACCTGAGTACTTAATGGTTTAGCAGGTTTATACAACGCTTTTTTGAGTTTTTTGAGATCTTTTAGAATAATATCAATATTTTCAGGCCGCTGATTAACCTTATCTGCCATTAATAAATCAATAAAATCGGCAAATTGAGGATCAATTTTAGGGGCTAATTTGTGCCATTTTAATTCGTTATGTTGAAAATCATAAATATCTGAGCTATTAGGATCTTTTCCTGTTAATAAAAAAACAAAGGTTCTACCCAACGCAAAAAAATCGGATTGTTGAACTGCATAACCCTTTTCTTGCTCAGGAGGAGCATAACCAGACGTAAATAAACGTGTATTTTGCCCTCCTGCTAAAATGGTTTGGGTGACTTGACGAACGGCTCCAAAATCAATTAAAACCAATTGACCTGTCGGTTTTAAAATAATATTAGAAGGTTTAATATCTCGATGAAAAAAATGATGATGATGGACTTTATGTAAAATTTTTGCTAACTGCTCTAGCCACTCTAAAGCGAGAATTTGATCAATTGGTTGATATTTCTTTTGATGTAAATATTCTTCAAGATCAACGCCTTCAATCTTTTCCATGACCAAACAATGTAAGGGCGTTGGATTATTTCTAATAAAGTAGGTAAAATAGCCCTCTCCCTTGGGAATCCCTGGATGATTTAACTCATTTAAAACCTGAGCCTCTTGTTGAAAAAGCGCGATCGCGTGGGGATGGTTCTGGGTAAGAACTTTCAACACTTTTAACGTTTCTTTTTCTTGGACTTCGTAGGTATTGGCAAATCCTCCTTTATCACTGAGTAAACGCACCACTCGATAACAATTAATTAAAATTAATTCTGAACCACAGGCTTGACAAAACCGATTACTATCAGCATTATTCGGATGGGGACAAACAGGGTTAATACAAAGACTCATTAGGATTCTAAAAAAGAGTAATTAATGATAGGGAAAAAGATTTATAGTGAATAGGTCATGAATTTTTAAACTCTTAGATTTATCCATAAAATTAGTATGGTGAAGTGTGCGATCGCGTTAGGTAGTAACTTAGGAGACTCTAAACAGATCTTAAATCAAGCCCTAAATCTGTTGTCTCAGACTTCGGGAATAGAGCTTATTTCCCATTCTAGCTGGTACGAAACGGTTCCTGTCGGGCCGCCCCAACCCAATTACGTCAATGGCTGTGCAATTCTAGAGACCGAGTTATTGCCTGAAGATCTTTTGCAAATTCTTTTAAAAATTGAACAACAGTTTGGTCGCATTCGCCAGGAGCGTTGGGGGCCAAGAATTTTAGATTTAGATATACTGTTATATGGTGATTTAATACTAGAAATGCCGAATTTAACCATTCCCCATCCCCGCATGAATGAACGGGCGTTTGTTTTGGTTCCCTTGGCTGAAATTGCCGCCCATTGGATTGAACCCATTTCTAAACAGACCATTTTACAGTTATCCCAGGCGATCGATTGTTCGGGAATTATAAATCGTAATTCTCTGTTAAAATAGTGCTTATTTTGTCGCTCAATTAAACCGATTAAGCCAACCTAAATTATTCAGGAAAATCAAAAATGTCCCTTGGAAATGAACCATCAGAAGTGATCAAACAACGCCTTTTTTATCAAGGTAGAAAATTTAATTTTGAAGTCAGTCAACGTCGTTTACCCAATGGGGCTGAAGGTGAATGGGAATGTATTAATCACCCAGGAGGAGCTTTAGCTGTCCCTATTACCAACGACGGAAAATTAGTTTTAGTCAATCAATATCGTTTTGCTGTGCAAGGTCGATTATTAGAATTTCCCGCAGGAACCGTTGAAATAACTGAAGATCCCGCCGAAACCATTAAACGAGAATTAGAAGAAGAAACAGGTTATCGCGCTCATCAGTGGCGATCGCTAGGAAAATTTGCCTTAGCTCCTGGGTATTCTGATGAATTTATCTATGCTTATTTAGCTCAAGATTTAGAGAAATTAGAGAAGCCTCCTGCTCAAGATGAAGACGAAGATATTGAAGTTGTTTTAATGAGTTTTGAAGAATTTGAACAGGCAATTATTGAGGGTAAACCCATTGATGCCAAGTCGATTACCAGTTATTTTTGGATGAAATTAATTTTAGGCTTAAAATAAAGATTAAGTTAACCTTACATTTTAAAGGATGATGCCCCATGAGTAATCCCGTTATCGTAGAAACTGATTTAAAAGATATTTTAGCTAAGATGGAAAACCGATTAGACCGTATTGAGCAAAAATTAGAGGCTTTACCTCGAATAGAAGCTGAAATATCTCAATTAAAAGGTGATGTCACCGATCTCAAAGGTTCTCAACGTTCTCAAATCTGGGTTTTAATCGTGACTGTGGTAGGAGCGATTATCAAGTTTGGATTTTGTCCTAATCCTTAAATTTCTTAAAATTTTATGACTGACTTAATTCTGTTTTGGCATCGTCGAGATTTACGAATTTCTGATAATATTGGGCTAGCTAAAGCTTGCGAAAAAAGCCATAAAATTATTGGTTGTTTTTGTCTTGATCCTAATATTTTAAAAGCAGATGATATCGCACCAGCAAGAGTGAGTTATCTTCTAGGCTGTTTAGCAGAATTAAGCAAAAGTTACGAGAAGTTAGGTAGTCAATTATTAATTCTTCAAGGAGAGCCAGAAACTAAAATTTTGGAACTTGCTGAAGCCTTAAAGGTAAACTCGATTTTTTGGAATTTAGATACAGAACCCTATGCCCAAAAGCGAGATCAACGAGTTGCTCAACAGTTAAGAGAAAACAATATTAAAGTTGAAACATTTTGGGATCAACTATTACATTATCCAGGTTTGATTTTATCCCAATCTCAAACTCCCTACACGGTTTATACTCCCTTTTGGAAAAATTGGATTCAACAACCGAAAGCTGATACTGCTAGAACACCTGACACGCTTCAAGGATTAAGCACGGAGCAAATTGAGTTAGTCAAAAAAATTGGTGCAATCAAGTTACCAACCTTACAAGAATTAGGATTTATTTGGGACAAACCGCTATTACTGAGTCCTGGTGAAAAAGCCGCCCAAGAGAGGCTAGATTTTTTTGTGGAAACGAGTTTAAGGAATTATCAAGAACAGCGCAATTTTCCTGCTATTGACGGCACATCCCAACTGAGTGCGGCTCTAAAATTTGGTGCGATCGCGATTCGTACAGTCTGGAAAAAAACAATCATTGCCTTAGAAAATAGTCGGAGCGATGAAGAAAGAAATAATATAAAAAGCTGGCAACAGGAATTAGCTTGGCGAGAATTTTATCAACATTGCCTCTTCTTTTTTCCCGATTTAGCCCAAGGCCCCTATCGAGATATTTTCAAGCAGTTTCCTTGGGATAATAATGAGATCTATTTTCAAGCCTGGTGTGACGGAAAAACGGGTTATCCGATGGTCGATGCGGCCATGCGTCAACTCAATGAAATAGGCTGGATGCACAACCGTTGTCGCATGATTGTTGCCAATTTTTTGACTAAAGATTTAATCATTAATTGGCAGTGGGGAGAAAAATATTTTATGCAGAAATTATATGACGGTGATTTAGCGGCGAATAATGGCGGTTGGCAGTGGAGTGCGTCCAGTGGTATGGATGCTAGACCGTTACGAATTTTTAACCCGATGACCCAGGCGCAAAAGTTTGATCCAGAGGGGGAATATATACGACAATGGTTGCCCGAATTACGCGCTTTTGATACCCAATCCATCTTGACGGGCAAAATTTCTCGTTTAGAACGTTTAAGTGTGGGCTATCCTGAACCCATTGTTGATCATCATCACCAACAACAGGCCTTTAAACAGCATTATCAAGCCATGAAAGGGTAAATATTAGGCAAAACGGGGAAATCCTTCGGGGGGAACATCCTGCCAACGTCCCTGTCCTACGGCTGAAATTGCTTCTTTTAAGTCCACATCTCCTGTATAAAGAGCTTTTCCGACGATAACGCCCTTAACCCCCAGGGGTTCGAGGGACAATAAACTCAATAAATCCCGTAAGGCACTGACTCCCCCAGAAGCAATCACAGGAATGTCCAAAGGAGCGGCAATTTCCCGTAAAGCGTCTAAATTCGGGCCAACTAGGGTTCCATCGCGGTGAATATCGGTGTAAATAATGGCGGCGGCTCCTAATTTTTCCATTTGTTGAGCCAGATCCGTCGCTTCTACAGTGGAAGTTTCTAGCCATCCCCTGGTGGCAACTTTGCCATTGCGTGCATCAATTCCGACCACAATTTGTTGGGGAAATTCCTGGCATAAACTGGCGACTAATTCGGGCTGTTCTACTGCAACAGTTCCTAAAATGACTCGTCCCACGCCGATTTCTAGCAATTTAATAACACTAACGCGATCGCGTA
>JBEIFD010000010.1:0-17472 GCA_040382535.1 Merismopediaceae cyanobacterium | reverse complement strand
TTTTTTAGGATTACTACTTTTGCCAAGCCTCGCTTGAAAGAAAGTTTACCGTTAAAGTCTTCTCTACTCTCTGGACTAAATTGGCAAAGGTATTGTAAGTACAAATTAATTTTCCTGATATCTTTCTAATTTTACAATAAAAAAACCATCCATTTTTTGACGATGGGGGAATATTTGAATCCATTGGTCTGTATTATTCAAGAAAGATTGGGGTAAAAAAGAGGAAAGGGGGCAAATTCGCCAATGGGGATGGTTTTCTAAAAAGCGTTGAATGACTGCTTGGTTTTCCTGAAAATTTAAAGTGCAAGTTCCATAGACGAGACTACCCTGGGGCTTAACCCAAGAAGCGGCTTGAGTGAGCAGTTCTCCTTGCAATTGAGTTAATTCTTGGATCTTATCGGGGGTTTGTCGCCAACGGAGGTCGGGATTGCGGTGTAGGGTTCCCAGTCCTGAGCAGGGGGCATCGACTAAGACGCGATCGCCTAAATTAGCAAATTGTTTAAATTCCCGGCTATCTCCCACTAGGGTTTGGATGGAATTTATCCCCAGTCGTTCTATTGTTTTATCTAATTTCTTCAAACGGGATGCGGTGCGATCGCAAGCCCAGATGGTTCCCTGATCTCCCATTAATTCGGCAATATGAGTCGTTTTTCCCCCTGGAGCGGCACAGGCATCAATAACCACTTGATTGGACTGGGGATCGAGCAAATGACTAACTAATTGGGTACTAGCGTCTTGGACTGTCCACCATCCTTCGTTAAATCCAGGTAATTTGTGAATGGCGCGAGTTCCCTTGGTTAGGCGTAATGCTTGGGGAAAGCCTGTTAACCGTGATACTTCAATTTGATTATCTTGAAATGCTTTTTCGACAGTTTCAAGATTTGTTTTGAGGATATTAACTCGAATATCAATGGTAGGTGCTTGATTAAAATATTGACAGAGTAATTCTGTTTCTGATTGTCCAAATTGTTCTAAAAAAAGGGCAATAATCCAGTCAGGAAAACTATAAAAAATTCCTAATTTTTGAATTAATTGATCAGGTAAAATTAAGGGCTCTTGATTATTTTCACTTAATCGTAAATATTGCCGTAAAATCCCATTAACGACACCTGATAATCCTTTTAGACCATTGCTTTTAGCCAGTTCTACGCTGGTATTAACGGCGGCCGATTCAGGAATTTGGTCTAAATACCGCAACTGATAAAGTCCCATTTGCAAAATTCTTCGTAAATCGGGAGCTTGTTTACTAATGGGTTTTTGGCTAAATTGTTCAATCAGCGTGTCTAAGGTTCGTTGTCTGCGGACAATGCCATAGACTAATTCGGTCACTAATCCGCGATCACGTAGTGCCGCTTCGCGATCGCTACCTTTGAAATCAGATTTTTCTAAAACGCGATCAAGAGCAATATCGGTATAACTATCCCGTCGGTCAATATCTCGTAGGGCTAAAAAAGCGGTTTGACGGGCTGAATTCATACACTTTTGGGGTTTTAAAGTCAAGGGCGCACGCCATGCGCCCCTACAGGTGGATTATTGAACTATTTGACCAAATGGGCTTCGAGGAACCAGAGGCGTTTGTCAATATTACGGGAAATTTCGGTATAAAGATCTGAGGTATCGGCATCCCCTAAATCTGCTGTATCCGCGATCGCCGTTCTGACATGAGCCGCATAAGCCCCATAGCGATCGCTTAAGGCCGTTAGATGATCAATTCCCGTCACCGCATCTAAGGGATATTCAGGTAAAACAGAATTGGCTGCCGCCACACGAGCCGTCCCCAAGGGTGTTCCCCCTAGAGCGGTAATGCGTTCAGCAACCATATCGACATATTCTTCAATTTCCCCTGCTAATTCATCAAATAACAAATGTAATTGGTAGAAATCTAATCCTTTTACATTCCAATGGGCCTGTTTAATTTGGGTTTTGAGATCTAGGGTTGTGGCTAAGGTTTTCGCTAAAATGGCGATGACTTGAGTACGAACATCAACGGGTAAATCAATACGAGTTGAATACAATTTAGCAGAAGCTTTGACTTGAGTTATTGTCATGATTTATTTCTCCTGAGATATAAGATAATTTTAGACAAAATTTAACGTCTTTTTATGCTGGATTAATATTAACAAAAACGGTAGGGGCGTATCGAGATCGCCCCTTAATTAAAATGACTTATTTGAGATAAGCCAAAAGTGCCTCAGAACCACCGATATGTTTGCCATTAATATAAACCTGGGGAACCGTTGTGGCTCCTGCGACGGCTTTCAGGGAACGAGTCGTAACCGTTTCTCCCAAGACAATTTCTTCATACTCTAATCCTTTTTCCTTCAGAGCCGCCTTAGCTTTGGCGCAATAAGGACAACCGATTTTAGTAAAAAGTGAGATAAATTGGGGTTCTTTTGCGTCAGGATTAATGTATTTCAGCATGGTTTCGGCATCGGAAACCTCAAAGGGGTCGCCTTCCACTTCGGGTTCAATGAACATTTTGGCGATCGCGCCATCTTTTACCAGCATAGAATAACGCCAAGACCGTTTGCCAAAACCTAAATTTGATTTATCGACTAATAAACCCATTCCTTCGGTGAATTCTCCATTACCATCAGCAATAAAGGTTAAATTCTCAGCTTTTTGGTCTTTAGCCCACTCGTTCATCACAAAGGTGTCATTGACGGAAACGCAGATAATATCATCTACGCCATTTTGTTTAAAAATAGGGGCGAGGGCATTGTAACCAGGGACGTGGGCGGAAGAGCAAGTGGGAGTAAATGCGCCAGGTAAGGAGAAGACAACAACGGTTTTACCTGCAAATAATTCATCGGTCGTAACGTTCACCCATTCATTATTAATGCGGAGGGGAAAGGTGACGTTAGGGACTTTTTGGCCTTCATGGTTCGGTAACATGGTGATGACTCCTGATGGGTTTGGGTTGAGCTTATTATAAACGCCCATGAGTAAATCATATTCATAACGACTTCGAGTTGTCAAGCGGGGAGATAATTATTTTGTTTTGAGCTGTACCGCTTCAGGAAAACTAAAATAAAATGAGTTCAAAATAGGTTTAGTCCCGTGTCTCAAGACCTAATCACCAATCTGTATCTCATCTTTACGATGAATTTACTCTTGCCCCTCTACCTGCGGGGAATACCTCTTATATGTCAACCTAGATATTGTACGAGGAGATACTAGTGTTATCAGACAAATAGGTAAGACTATAGGACTTACGCATTGTCAAAAAACATGATGTATGCACCAAGGCGGAATGGTATCAAAAACTACTTTTTCGATGAATTAAAAAGATAATTTAAGGGATTTTGCCATGTTTTCTCTCAGTATGCGAATTTCTTAAAATTCCTCAAATGGCTCAATTGCGTTTTTTCATAATTAAATTGATCTGTCAATGCGTAAGTCCTAGTTTCTATGAAATATTTTCATGGTTCTCAAGATTCGGCTAATCTGGCTCAACGGTCAATGGCTATCTTGTGGAATTTTCATCCTTTTGGTCGTCGTTCTCAAAAAAATTCTACCGATACCGTTTCTCCTTTTGAAAAACTTAACGGCTTCTCCTATCATCCAAATTGGCTACGTAATTTCTTGATCTCTTCTTCTATCAATGGAAGAGGTGGAGGCAATTTCAGAAAACACACAATGTGCTAGAACTAGAAACATTAATCTCGTATGAGCAGTTGAGCAAGACTAGCTAGAGCCATTTCTGTCTTCTGGGAATTTTGAGAAAGCGTTGTAACGACTTCTTGGTTTTCTTTCGCCGTACTTATTAACGTATAAATCTGCGATCGAATGGCTTTAGAAATTTTGTTACTTGTCGTGTTTGCTTCAAGAATTTGTACACTCAGTTTCTCAATTTCTTCAATAATCATGTTAAAGGGGATTTTAATATGATCATTTTTAGGGAGTTTCGCACCGAGAATGGAAGCCTGAAAAGAGAGATTTTCCACGCGCTTACTAATAGTATTGATTAAATCATTGCCCTGATTAATAATCGTTAATTTTTCCTGAAAGTCATCACTAATTACATTAATTTTTTGAGTAAAATCGCTAACACTTTCTACTCCATATTTTAAATCATTTAAGGTTCTTTCGCCTTCCCTTGATAACAGAATACCAACCTCTTCAAAGCGTTTATTTAAGTTGGAAATTTCTTCTGTCTTTTGTGATAATTCAGTAATTTTACTCGACAATTCTTCAGTTTGTTGTCGTAATTTTTCTTTTTGATCTTCTAATAAAATGTTGTGCTGTTGTAATTCCTGTTGTTGAACTTCAAGTTGTACCGCATATTGTTGGATGTTTTGACGTTGCTCTTCTAATTGTTGTGCAGAAGTTCGTAATTCTTCTTCTTGTTGGGTCAACTGTCCGTTTAAAATGGAAAACATTTCCGACTGAGCTAGAATCAGTTTACTAAAATCTAACATTCCCAATTCTTGCCCATCTTTAACAACGATAATAGGATCATAGGTCAACTTTGCAGGACGAGAGAAACACAATTTAACGGCATCGGTGATCAGGGTATTGGCTGAAACTTTTAATACCTCTTCTTTAAAGCTATTTAGAATTACTCGAATCGGTTTAGTGGCATAAAGAGCATAGCTAAATTCTTTGCTTAATTTTTCAAATAATGCCCGCCGAGCAATGGAGCCAATTACTTGATCATCTTCTGTAATTAGAACACCTGATAAATTCGGATTTTCTAATAAACAATCCTTAGCAATTTCAGTTAAAGTATCTGAGGATACGCGATAGTTATCTAGGGATAAACGTTCCACACTATTGGATTTTTCTATAACAGATAAACTTTCTAACATGGGTTAGCTAAAACTTTCTAAGATGAGCCTTTTTTTGCTTTATTATTAGGATTATAAAATGTTTAGCTGATTTTCACTTTTAAGATTAAATTAAGATTTTGTTAAGCTTAGATTAATTTTGGAGATTTTTCTGAAGTCTTGAAATATGGCGTAAAATAAATCTGATCGCAGACTCATTCCCGACAGGCAAAACATTGCCAGCAATAGCAGAAGTTGATAGGCGAGAAAATAGTCAGGGAATAGATTATTTTTTTAGGAAAATCAGGTTGGTCAGTAGAAGCGTTAAAAAAGAGAAGATTAAAATTAGTTTTAAATTAAGTAAAAGGAGAGGAGATAATGGTAATTATAGATGAAACAGAAGATAGAAAACAAGGAAATAAAACAGGGGAATAAAACAGATGATATTCAAAGATAGTACATAGGAAATCTAGGAAAGTTGGAATTAGCTTTATTCAAAGAAAAATAGACGATCGCCATTTATTCCCCCTGAGCCATTAATAAATTAGACGCGATCGCGTTTCGTTTAATCGGAGAAACCTGCCCCAAACATTCCACGAGAAACAAATTCGCTGAATAATATTGGTCTAATAATGCTTTTTGCTGATTAATTAACTGCCAATCTTGCCCAATATAGCGATATTCAATCAGAAAACTTCTAAACTGCCCACACCATCCCTGACCATGCGTTTGCCACCAATTTAATAAATTTTCGATACCCTCCGTTGGATTCGGTAATTGTTGCTTGAGATTTTGCAGCGATCGCCCTAAAGTTTCCGTCATCGGGAACCGCCTTTCGATATCCAACGCAAAACCCAGATCCAAAATCTTTTCCCAATCGGGACAGGCAATAATTGACAAACTCAAGGTTAAAATCCGCATTAACGCCACATCTAGGGCCAATTCCGCCGCTAAATTTCCACTTAATTGAGAATCAAGAGCAGATGCTAAATTGAGATCCCGCAGATAACCCAAACCCAAATAAAAAGCACGAACCGCCACCTCTGGATAGGGAGTCTGGAGCTTTTTCACCTTGGTATCTAGACTTTTGAGCAATCGCTGTAACTGGGAATCGCCCGCCAAAAGATTATCTACCTGGGCTTGCATTTTTCGCAAGAGAAAATCCCCATTGGGCAACATTTCTACCGTCAAGAGAATCACTTCTCGCCATTGGGGAAATGTCATTTGGGTGGCTAAGGATTGGAGGGATTGTTGCAAAACGTCAGGCGTAGGACTGGCGACAATTTTTCGGGCGGTCAAATATTCCTGAAAAGTAAGATGGGAAAAGCCGTAAATGCCCTTGGCCCGTTCCACAATTAAGCCATGTTGGGTTTCGATCGCCCGCAGAATCGCCTCACTATTGAGCCAAAGGGTTTCGGGATCGCTTTCGGCGTTGGGCAGAGTGGCTAGAAAATCGACAATAATTTCTAATAAATCACTTTGTTCAAAAAAATACTGTTCTTGCTCAAACATTGTCGCTGCGATCGCACTAAGCAGTTTGAGTTTGTCCGCAAGCGATAAATCTCCATAGAATTGATCCCGTTTAATACCCCGCGATTGATCCCAACGACTGAGCAAAATTTCTAGACCTTCCTGGTAAAGTCGCGATCGCTTACTAGGAAACTTAGATCGTTCCTGAAAGACCGAACAAATGAGGGCTAAAAGAAGGGGAGTTTGGGCTAATTCTCGAATCGGTTGGTTTTCTTTGCGGTTTAAATTTTCTAAAAATTGAGCAGATTTTTGGAGTCCTTTTTCGGTATTTTGTAGGGTAACGGTAAACCAGCGTTGGGCAAAATCTTGGATCTGAGCTTGGCTAAAATTGGCTAATTCGACATAACTAAAACCCTGAAAATGATAGATTTGGGAAGCAATACGACAGGTAATAATAATGCGAATTTGATGATAGATTTCGGTAAATTGTTGAATCGCTTGAAGAATAGCTTCATTCTCAAATTGGGGAATTTCATCCAGGGCATCGAGCAAGAGTAAAATTTTTTCTTGCTTGCATAATTTTTGAATTTCTGCTTGACCAATTTCTAAACTCTTTAAAAAATCAGTAATATAATTTAATAATGAAAAATCATCATTTTCTTGACAATAATTGGCAAAATTTCTCAGGGAAATAAAAATAGGAAAATAATCTAAGGGCTGGGATTCTTGATAACATTGCAGGGCGAGATATTTTAAAAAAGTTGTTTTGCCTGTGCCAGGTTTACCGAGAATAACCAGACGCATTTGCTTGGTAACGGTAGCGATCGCAGGACTCGTTTTTTGAAGGGTTTGCGCGAAACTAAAGCGGTCTTGGGGTGAATAGCTCTCCTGAAGATCGGAAACTTCTAACCATTGCTGATTGGTTAACCGAGACAGAATATTCAAGCTAGTGTAAACCTGTTCTAGCGGTAAGGGCTGGGTGACATCAAAATAGCATTGCAACGTGCCGCATTGATTTTGGATCAGCGATCGCCCTTTTTCTTTAACGAGGGAGAAAAGATTTTCAGGGGCTAAAATTGGGGCGACAGGGGGCAAATCCTGGGTTACAGGACTTAAAGAGTCGGGAATAGGAGTCGATTGGGGTAAATCTGCCAAATCTTGCCATTCTAGATCTAACTGAAAACAAATTTCCATAAAAATATTGCGGTCTATAGGTCGTCCACTTAAAAATTTCCAAACGGAATTTCGTGTGGATAAACCCACTTCCGTAGCCAAATAATCCTGTGTCCAGCCCTTACATAGCAAGGCTTGTTTCGCTCTGGCTTGACCTATTTCTGATGTTTTCAGCGATCGCTTAGTCATAACATGATGAACTTCGTATGCTGAATATCATATTAAAATTTCGGCGTAACTTGCATTTAGAGACAACGCCAAAACCGACAGCCCGCCGTGAGCGAACTCAGAGGGTCAGGGAGCGCAGTGTTAGAAGCATAGGTCGAAGAAACCATCGTTCTAACGAGCTGAGTTGTCGTCAAAATCGTATTTGACGTTAGAGGCATAAAAACCGCATTATATCCACTTTTAATATTGTGATTCGACAACCAAGAATTGATTCGTATTTCCGCATTCTTTTTGATGTGGGCGAATCGGGGAAAATCATATCCTTGCAAGCCTAATGGATTAACCTTGGCTAGACTACTATTGCTTAACCAAGCTGTTGAGGTAAGATCGGTCAGCCCGTATTGAAATTTGCTAGACGGCACTTCGAGATTGTAAGTTACATTACCCAAATTTATATTCAGCGTGGCAGCAGAAGCGGAATCAAAAGAGCTGAGTGTGGAGATTAAGGCAGAACCAGCAACAACGAGACCCAAAAATTTAGTATTCATCGTAAATCAATAACAAAGGTAATTAATTTTAGTTTGGCTGACCCACGTTTACCTTCAGGCCTATGCCGTTGTCTAACTTTGGGCAGTATGTCTAACTTATCGGAAATCTTTTTTCTAGCTACTTTCGCAAACCATTTTTTTCAATATCTGAAAATTGCTTTGCTCTGTGGCGATCGCGGGGAAGCTTTTTGCAAGTGCTGAAGAAAACTCAGGTGGTTTCGGGACAGACAAAGCTATTGAAAAATTGATAAAAGCTCAAAACAGTCTGAAAATATTAATACTTGGACAATTTAAGCCTAAAATAAGCTTAATAGCGTAGATTCTCAAATTAGATTGCGGCATTGCTCTCAAATTCTGAATTTGCAGTGACCTTTTCGGCGTAACGTTTAAACGCAACACCAAACGCGATCGCGGTTAATGCGCCCAAAACGGTCAAAGGTTCTGGTACGGCAGAAACGCCTCGGATACTGTTATAGCTCGTAGCAACCGAGTGGTTATCCGATTCAAAACCCGTACTCACGACATTACTGAAAACAACTTTTCTGATAGTAGAGGTTCCCGTCGTAAAAAAGTTGACGTAGGCATAATATTCGCCTGTATTCTGGTTGGGGCTTGTTAAGGGGTTGCCTTTATATAAATCTTGGGTCGCGACGGGCATTTGTTGGATAGTTTCGGTTAACAGACTACTATCAAAGTCTCCTACCATGTTATTATCGCCGTCATAGAAAGCTAGACGATTTTTGGTATCTCCTGCCGACCACCACATACCAAAGTATTTTTGATCTTCTTCAAAAGTCAGAGTTGTTTGAATTAATCCACCGAGACTAGAGTTAGGGTCAACGGTGAGATAGTTACTGCTTCCCCCATTAGAAGATGGGTCAATAGCTCCCCCATAGCTATCTGCCGTGCGGACGGAAATCTGATCGTAGGTTCCAATCAGCTTGCCATTATCTATCCACTGATAATTATTCGTTACTCCGTTGATGGTGGGACTGCCACTGGAATAGTTTTGGTTTCCGACCGTTATTGAAGCATTATTGCCATTAAAAGTTTGGTTATAAACGGTTACTGACCCATTATCATCATTATTGCCAAACTGATTGTAATAAGTGCCGTTTTGCAACGTTGTCGGTTCAAAGGTGGTTAATACGGCAGCGTTTGTGGGTTGTACGTTAATAACTGTATTGACTAGGGCTGTTGCAGCGACGATTTGGATGAGGGTAGATAGTTTTTGGTTAATCATTTTCTTTGCTCCTCGTTTGGCTGAAATAGTTGCGTCTAGTTAAAGTTATTTAACTTTTGGATTAATTTCAGTTTGACTAGCCCACGTTTATGTTCAGGCCTATGGGATTGTCTAACTTTTCTCAAGTCTGTCTAACTTCGTGAATAATTCCTGCAAAAATCCTTCGATCGCCTTTTTTATCAACGTTCCGCGATCGCGATATGCCATTGGCCTAATTGATTCGTCTGAAAAGCCACCCGTTTTCCATCGCCGCTAATCGTAGGATGAGCCACCGATCCACGAACATTGGCACTTAATAATTCAGAACGTTGGCTATTACGGTCATAAACCATAATGTCGGTTCTGCCCCGTGCCGTTGAAACGTAGGCAATAAATCGACCATCTGCACTAAGAGACGGTTGATCCTGGCTGGCATTGGGCTGATTCAAATTCGGTAGTATGACTAAGCGACGTTGCTGTAAGTCATAGAGAAAAATTTCGCGACGGCCATTCCGATCAGACGCAAAGGCTAAATAACGACCGTCGCCACTGTAGGCAGGATATTCATCGGGAGCGGTGCTATTAATTCCCCCACTGGGTAATTGGGGATTGATCAAGACGGCTCTACTGCATCCCGTCAAGATCAACAAGACCCCAGTAATCAATAAAAAAAGTCTTTTTTGACTTAAAAGACCATTAATCCTAGTAACTATCTTCGCTAACAACATTTTTTACGCTGAGAGCCTGATTCGCTTGCATCAATGAATCCGCGATCGCGGTACGAACTTTCAAGGTGATAGAAGAATCTGCCAAAAGTTCTTGGGCTTCTTCCCGACAAGCGGCTCCTTGGACAGGATCAACTTGATCCAAATTTTCCAATTCCACCAGACAACGAGCTTCCATTTGTTCAGACATAAAGCATAACCTCCAAAATTGCTTGTGGCTATTCTAACCCGCCAAATTCTCCTTAACCTGGGGAATTTGTAAAGCTTAACCCAAGCATCCCACCGCGATCATTCAGTCCTCGTACTATAATGAACAGCCATAACCCAAAAATCTCATTTTTTCACTTTCCATGACAACAGCAAAAATCGGCATTATCGGCGGTAGTGGTCTCTATAAAATGGATGCGCTCAAGGATATCCAAGAAATTTCCATCGATACCCCCTTTGGCACACCGTCAGATGCCCTGATTGTCGGAACCCTAGAAGGCGTTTCCGTTGCTTTTTTAGCCCGTCATGGCCGCGATCATCATTTAACCCCAACCGAAATTCCCTTCCGTGCCAATATTTACGCCCTGAAAACGTTAGGCGTGGAATACATCCTTTCAGCTTCTGCCGTTGGCTCTCTCAGAGCAGAAATTAAACCCCTTGATCTCGTTGTTCCCGACCAATTTATTGACCGTACTCGCGATCGCGTTTCTACCTTTTTTGGGGAAGGGATTGTCGCTCATGTGGCCTTTGGGAATCCTTTTTGTCAAAATTTATCCCAAGTTCTAGCGGATTCTGTCGCGGGTCTAAACTTGCCCGACATTGCCCTCCATCGGGGCGGAACCTATGTGTGCATGGAAGGCCCCGCTTTTTCCACGATCGCCGAATCCCATCTCTACCGCAGTTGGGGAGCGAATATTATCGGCATGACCAACCTAACGGAGGCAAAACTCGCCCGTGAAGCGGAAATTGCCTATGCAACCCTCGCATTGGTTACGGATTATGACTGTTGGCATCCCGACCATGACCACGTTACGGTAGAAATGATCATTGACAATTTACATAAAAATGCGATCAATGCCCAAAAAGTGATTCAAGCAACTGTCGGAAAACTAGCTGAAAATCCCCCTTCTTCTGCCGCCCATTCTGCTTTAAAATACGCTATTCTTACTCCCTTAGCCAAAGCTCCTGAAGCGACTAAAGAAAAACTTGCTTTAATCTTACAAAAATATCTGTAGAGTCTTTTTTATGTAGCAAAAAAATCAATATTTATTCCCTGCAACGAAAAGACCAGCGATCTTTTTTTCGGGAAAGGAGCGATTTTTGCAGTTCAGGGATGTCTTTGGCTCAGGTGGCGCAGGTGACGGGTTTATCTGAGCAGGAATTACAGCAGAGTTTGTCGCTCTAAAACCCGATCACAACTTTGTATGTAAGTTCCAATAAAATGTTTTATGTCGCGATCACAACTTTATTTTTTTCCTCTCAAAATCTCCTTAGCCTTTTTCAATAACGCTTTCAGCTTTATTCAGCAAGCCCTAAATAGTGATGGCAGACTTTTATAAAAAAATAGGCGATCGCGTTTAGAAGGAAAAAAATCGGCGATCGCTATCACCAAGATTTTGGATTGCCCGTTCAATTCCCCAATTTGGCATTTTTATAAACCCAGATGATTACTAGCTTCTTCCTGATGTTTTTTAGGCCAAGCGCGCTCAGTTAAAGTTTTAATGACAATATACAAAATGGGAACCACAAATAAACTTAGAAAGGTGGCGACTAACATTCCTCCAAATACCGCCGTTCCCAAGGATTGACGACTTGCTGCCCCTGCGCCCGTTGCGGTAAGAAGGGGAATCGTACCAATAAGCGTGGAAAGGGCCGTCATCACAATCGGTCTTAATCGTTCTTGGGAGGCTTCAATTACGGCTTTCGTGATGGGTAACCCTTTATCTCTTAATTGGTTGGCAAATTCCACAATTAAAATTGAATTTTTACTCGCTAAACCGATTAACATGACTAAGCCAATTTGACAATAAATATCATTGGGAAAACCTCGCAAAGATTGGGCGAGTAAGGCTCCTAAAATTGCCAAAGGAACACCGAGCATAATAATCAACGGATCAACATAGTTTTCGTATTGAGCCGCTAGAACGAGAAAGACGAATAATAATCCTAAACTAAAAATAATAGGAGCTAATCCCCGCGATTCAATTTCTTCTAAAGAACTTCCTGACCATTCGTAGGAAAATCCCTTGGGTAAGACTTCTTTGGCGACTTTTCCCATTGATTGTAAGGCCGTTCCCGAACTAAAACCAGGGGCCGCCGAGCCGTTGATCGCGATCGCCCGAAACAGGTTGTAATGATTAATGGTTTGCGCCCCGACCTTGGGAACGACGGTAACAAGATTCGCCAAAGGAATCATTTGATTTTGATTAGAACGGACATAAAGCTTGCCAATATCCTCTGGTTTGCTACGAAATTGCTGATCGGCTTGGAGATACACGCGATAGGTGCGGTCTTGGAAAATAAAATCATTGACGTACTGGGAACCCAGAGCGGTTTGTAAAGTATTAAAAATATCATCGACAGAAACGCCTAACGTCTTCGCCCGATTGCGATTCACTTCTACTAATAATTGGGGCGTATTTGCCTGAAAAGTACTAAAAACAGCTTGTAATCCAGGGGTTTGATTGGCTTGACCCAGTAACATTCCCATCGATTGTAGTAGGGTTCCTAAATCACTATCAGTACGGCGGTCTTGTAATTGGAAATTAAATCCCCCAAAATTACCTAATCCCTGAATAGCAGGCGGATTAACGGGAAAAATTCGGGCTTCGGGAATCATCGCAAATTTTCCAAATAATTGACCAACGATCGCTTGAACAGATTGCCCTGGGGCTTGTCGCTCTTCCCAGGGTTTAAGGGTGCTAAAAATGATCCCCTGATTAGCACTATTCCCGCTAAAGCTAAAGCCTCCTACGGAAAAGGTTCCAACGACTTCAGGCAATGTTAAAATTTCTTTTTCAACTTGATCGATGATTTTGCTCGTATATTGCAAAGAAACTCCTTCAGGAGCTTGGATAATGGTAATAAAATAGCCCTGGTCTTCATCAGGTAAAAAAGCGGTGGGAACCTGGGTATAGAGCAAACCTGTAACGACTAAGAGCGCGATAAATAAACCGATCACAAAAATCTTAAAATGGCTCAACCAACCTAATACGGCTCGATAGCGTTGGCGGGTTCCGTCAAAAAAATAGTTAAATCCATCGAAAAACCAAGCAATCCAAGGGGGGGCGTGTTGTCCTTGGCGTAATAATAAGGCACACAGAGAAGGGGTTAGGGTCAGGGCTAAAAAGGTAGAAATGGCAATGGAAAAGGCGATCGTTAGGGCAAATTGTTGATATAACGCCCCTGTCGTGCCAGGAAAAAAGGCAACGGGGATAAATACGGCCATTAACACCAAAGAAGTGGCAATCACCGCGCTTGATAGTTCTGACATGGCGGCGATCGCGGCTTGTTGGGGATTCATGCCCTTTTCTTGGATAAAACGACTGATTTGTTCTACCACAATGATCGCATCATCCACGACCATTCCCGTTGCCAGAGTTAAACCAAACAGCGTCAGACTATTAATCGAAAAATCAAAGACTTTAACAAAAGCAAAGGTTCCAATTAAAGATAAAGGAATCGTTAAAGTAGGAATTAAAGTGGTGCGCCAATCCTGCAAAAAAATTAAGATCACTAACACAACCAATAAAACCGATTCAACCAGAGTTTTAACCACTTCCGATAAAGATTGCCGAACGTAATTCGTGGTATCAAAAGCCGTTTTATAATCCATCCCCGTAGGAAAATTTTCTGCTAATGTTGCAATTTCTCTTTTAACTTGTTTGGCCACTTCTAGGGCATTACTATTGGGTAATTGATAAACCCCTAAACCGATCGCCTCCCGTCCCCTAAACCGTAAAAAAGATCCATAATTTTCCGCTCCTAATTCCACCCTGCCCACATCTTTTAGGCGAACAATTAAACCGTTATCTCCTGTTTTCAGAATTAAATCTTCAAATTGAGATGGTTCACTCAACTGACTCGCCGCTCTTAAATCGATCTGAAATTCCTGTCCCTTGGGCGCGGGTTCTTTCCCTAATTGGCCCGCTCCGACCTGAAGATTTTGCTCCCTGAGTACATCGGCCACATCGGCGGTAGTTAATCCTTGACTGGCTAATTTGAGCGGATTTAACCACAATCGCATGGCATAACGCCGTTCCCCAAAAATTCGCACTCCTCCCACGCCTGGTATCCGTTTAATCGCATCAACTAAATAGCGATCGGCATAGTTACTCAAAAAAACGTTGTCATATTCCTTATTTAAACTAAATAGCCCGATCGCCAATAATAAATTAGTCGATTCTTTGCTAACTTGCACCCCTGTCTGTTTTACCGCATCGGGTAATTGGGGTTCCGCTAGAGCAACCCGATTTTGCACATCTACCGCCGCAATATCTTTATCGCGATTTCTCGCAAAAGTTGCTGTTATACTGCTAGTTCCATCATTACTACTGCTAGAGCTGATATAACGCAGCCCTTCCACCCCGTTAATTTGTCTTTCTAAAATATCGGTTACCGCTTTTTCTACAACTTCCGCATTGGCTCCGCTATAGTTCGCGCTGACCTGAATTTCAGTGGGGGAAATATCGGGATACTGAGCAACGGGCAAATTAAATAGGCTAATCAGTCCGACCAAAAAAATAATGATGGCGCAGACGGAAGCAAAGACGGGACGTTTAATAAAAAAGTCAACAAACATTTAATATTGCCTATATTTTTACAGTTCTAATACTTATTATTTAAAAGTTCAATATCTAGCAATTAAAGAAATTTCTGGGGATATCATTGAGGACATCATATAAGCTGTGACGAATCTAAATTACACTATTGCAAATACCTGATACCTTGTAACAAGGGGCTTAAGCCTCTTGCCTATATAAATCTCGAACTACGAACAGCTTATTTATGTTCCTACGGATAATTTCAGAATTCTGAATTTGCCAAATATGGTAAGTCCAAAAATTATAAACCATAAAAATCCTCATCTAAAATTTCTGTTATTGAAAATGGACACGTTAAAGGATAATCGATTTTTTTAGGAATACTGACTCCAAATTTAGCGCGTTTTCCTTCCTTAATGGCTAATTGATAAGCATCTGGATAGGCAGATTCAATAGCACTAGATAAAGATGCTTTGAGAGAAGGTGTTTCTCGTAAACTTTTTTGGATACGTTTTCGATGTTCATCTACTGAATCTAACCAACTTTGTTGCATCATTTCAGGAGCATTTTTTTGAACCTTTAATTTGAGTAAGTGAGCTAGTAGAATCATTAAATTACTTTCTAAAGAGCGTTTTTCCGATCTACCCAAATCTTCTAACTCCTCAATTAAATGTTCCCGATCTAGTTGCTCAAATTCCGATTTTTGGAGATGTTCAATTGTTTTTTGAATCCACTCTTGAAAATCCTGATCGTATAAATTTTCTAGTTTTTTAATTAATGATGTCATCTGAATTAATTCCAATTGAAAATTATGGTTTTGAGCCTGGTGTTTGAGCAGGCATTTGATTCACATCCATCACGGGCATTCCTTCTTGTAAATTCATTGATCCTGCTGTGACAAACTTTTCTCCTGCGTTTAATCCCGATCGCACTTGATAATTATTTCCCTGCATATTGCCTAGTTGAATCGCTTGTTTTTTAGCAACGAGTTGGGATTTTTTGGTTTTCGGATCAGGCGCAGATTCGGCCACAAAAATAAAAGTTTCTGAGCCGATACGAGAAATCGCAGTAGCAGGAATTAATATTCCAGATCCTTCATTCCAAATAATCTTGGCAGAGACTAACTGACGATTAAGCAGTTCTCGACCGATATTGTTAAAACTGGCTCGGACTAGGACGCTCTGGGCATTGGTCGTAACATTGGGCGAAATAAAACTAATATTTCCCCTGGCAATAGTTTTTCCTTGGGTATCCAGAATTTGCACGGGCAGCCCTAACCGTAATTGGGGAGCCTGGTCTAGGGGAACGGATAAATTAATTTCTAGGGCTTTATTTTCTGTAATCGTGGTTAAGGGATCGCCTGCTTTGACATAATTGCCGACCTTGGTGGGAATATAGCCGACAATGCCCGTAAAGGGAGATTTAATCTGACTTTTTTGAATTTGGACTTCAACGGTGCGCACTTTTGCCTGGGATTCGGCAACCTGGGCTTTTGCCTGGGCAATATTCTCTGGACGCGCTCCATTTTTTAAACGGTTTAAATTTTGGCGTTTTTCTTCAACTTCTGCCTTGATGCGATCCATATCCGAGCCTCTACCCTTACGGAGTTGGGATAATCGCCGTTGAGCCGCCTGCACATCCGCGATCGCCTGTTTTTGTTCCTTCAGACGTTGTTCATAGGCATCCAGGGCAATAACCCCTTCATCTTTTAAGCTTGAATAACGTTGCACCCGTTGTTTCGTCAAATCAGCCTCGGCTTTAGCAGAATTTAACTGAGCTTGGGCCTGGGCAATTTCTTCTGGACTGGCTCCCCCCTGAACATTGGCTAATTGGCTCTGGGCCTGTCTGAGAGTGGCTTTAGCTTCGGCAATATCCTCGGAGCGAGAACCTGCCTCTAGTTCAGCTAAAGCGGCCTGATCCTTAGCAAGTGCCGCCCGTGCCTGTAGCAGTTCAGTTTGCAAGGTATCTGTATCTAGGCGCATGATAACCTGCCCCTGGGCGAGTAAATCCCCTTCTTTAACCAAAATTTCACTAATTCTACCGTCGATTTCCGAAGATATTTCCCCGCCTTGACTGGCTTCTAGGGTTCCGACTAATTCTGAGGCGTTTTCAATGGTGGTTAAAGTAGCCGTTTCTAATTTAACGGGAATTGCTTGGGGGCCTGCTGCGATCGCTGATGGGGGAGATTGTTGGGCTTTTTGCTGTCCCATCCACCAATTGAGTCCGAATCCACCCGCCGCCAGTAGGACAATTAGACCGAAAATTCCTTGCCATAGGTTATTAGGGACGGTTTTCAGCTTTGGAGAAGGTTTAGAGGGTAAAGTATTCGGATTTGCTTCTATTATTTCTTTTTCGCTAACTAAAGGAGTTCTAGACAATTGAGGGTCAGCCATATTGATAAAATTGAAGATAATAATGGAAAGGGATTTAAGGCTTTTGTGTTTAATATATTTCTTAATATTTCTTAGTATAGGGGATAGGGAATTTTTTTTTCAGAAAAGAGCATCTATCAAAAGGATTATCTTTGTTGGGTTATTCGTGTTTAATGAATTGATACTAAAAAAACAGGCTATTTTAGCCTCTCTTACTCCGTAATATTGATTAGAAAATACTGACTTTTTTGATTAATTCTAATTTTTTCTAGGT
>JBEIFD010000009.1:0-17550 GCA_040382535.1 Merismopediaceae cyanobacterium | reverse complement strand
CACCAGATTTCTGACGCTGACTGGGGTTTGCTCCCAATCATTTTCGTCAATTTCGCCTGTCTCTAGTAGGTGTTTTTCTTCCATAACTTTTAGATTATCAGATTTTGTCCCCCTGAACGATTACAGCCAATCTGACTTGGACTTGATTTACCTCGCCGAAGAGAACCTCTAACTTCCTATTGATGTCGGCAGACATGGTATCTAGCTTCTTATTCATTTCTGCTAGAATTTCGCGCAAATCAGTTTCGATGATAGTAGGTGTTGGCATAACTCATTTTTTTGATCCGGCTGATACGCTCATTTTAATCTATCTTTTTGCAGACGGCTCCTTCCGAAAACATCTAAAAAATAGGGTGATCGCGCCAAATAATCCGACAAAGTTAGGTAATAGCACTCGGATTTTTCATCCTTTCTTCCAATTGCTCGAAAGTTTTAAGTACCAAACGTTTTGCTTCTAATTGCCATCCCCACCGTTGAATTTGAATAGCGCAGGGTAGGGCGATCGCGACAGCTAAAAAATCTAAGGGTTGACGCAGAGAAATCCCAAACAATAAACCCAAGCCCGCAATACCCCAAAAAGGTAAAGCAACCGTCTGCCGATTCTCTTCTACCAATCGGGGTAAAAGTCCCTTGGGCATAATTTCCAGTAATTCGTCCTTAAGCTTTTGTTGTTGTTGATAATTGAGAGCTAGGGCAAATTTCCGCCGTAATTTCTCGATTTTTCGGGCTTCACTGCTGTATTCCGTCAGTTCATCCTCTGCCATACGGACATAGGTTTCGAGTTCAGCCATAGGAATTCCTTTCGTGTAGGTTTAAGCAAATTGGATCGCCTGGTTCGGAAACTTAGGCGATCGCCAGTTACTTCATTCTAGGTTATTTGAAGAAAAAACTAACCTTCTTTCGCCGCCATTGCCAACATCAAATCGAGCATTCGACAGGAATAGCCCCATTCATTGTCATACCAAGCCACAACTTTAAAGAAATTAGCATTAAGTCCAATTCCCGCCTTAGCATCAAAAGTACTGGAATGGGCATCGGTTATGAAATCACTAGAAACAACTTCCTCATCGGTATAGCCTAAAATGCCTTTCATTGGCCCCTCAGAAGCCGCTTTCATGACCGCACAAATTTCCTCATAACTGGTTGCTTTCTCCGTTTTAAAGGTTAAATCCACCACAGAAACATTGGGGGTTGGTACTCGAAAGGCCATTCCCGTTAATTTTCCTTTCAGTTCAGGAATCACTAAGGTCACAGCCTTAGCCGCTCCCGTAGAAGAGGGAATAATATTTTGGGATGCCCCCCGTCCGCCCCGCCAATCCTTTTTACTGGGGCCATCAACGGTGGGTTGGGTTGCCGTCATGGAATGAACCGTTGTCATGAGTCCTTCTGTTAATCCAAAATTATCATTAATCACCTTGGCAATGGGAGCCAAACAATTAGTGGTACAGCTTGCATTGGAGACAATAACATCGGTGGCAGGATTATAATCTTGGTGATTCACTCCAACCACATAGGTCGGAACCTTTTCGGGATCTTTGGTGGGAGCCGACAGCACAACCCGTTTGGCTCCTGCGGTCAAATGCTTAGAAGCCGTCTCAAAAGTAGTGAATAATCCCGTTGACTCTACCACATAATTAACCCCTAATTGGCCCCAGGGCAATTCTTCGGGATTTCTGACTGAAACACAGGGAATAAATTGACCATTAACTACAATTCCATCAGACTTAGCTTCAACGGTTCCCTTAAACCGTCCGTGAGTGGAGTCATATTTAAGGAGATAGGCGATGCTATCGGGCGGAACTAAGTCATTAATGCCCACAAATTCGATGTCAGGATTGTCTAAACCTGCCCGAAAGACTAATCTACCAATTCTACCAAATCCATTAATAGCAACTTTAATTTTTGCCATGAAAATAAACTCCTATTTTTAATGATTGATGGCTCAGATTCTTTAAAGCATACAAGCAATTTAAGAATTTCCTAGATATTTTTTGATTTTTTTAAATATTTTTCAATGCTTTTCAATATCATTTCTTTGAATTATTTTTTCTGTAACCTTTGTAACGGTTTTCGGGTTGATGTTGGCAAAATCAAACTTTTTTATTTTTAATCTTTACTTAACTATTTCTTAAGATTTAGTCAAATAGAAAATTAATAAAATTTTGATGTTCAATTTGACAGTTTTACTATTACTCTAGAAGAGATTGATTTTTTAACTTGGAGTGATTGTTTATGGTCGCGGCACCAGAAAAAACGATTTCAGCGATTAGTTCCTTCGGTCAGGCCAGATCAACGGTTAAAGGAACTCCTCTAAGCGGGGAAGAATTGCGTAAGACTCATGCCTATTGGCGAGCCTGTAATTATTTAGCAGTAGGGATGATTTATTTACAGGACAATCCCCTCCTCAAAGAGCCTTTGAAAATTGAACACATCAAAAATCGTCTTTTGGGTCACTGGGGATCCAGTCCAGGTTTGTCTTTTATCTATACTCACCTCAATCGAGTGATCAAAAAATATGATCAAAACATGATCTATCTGGCGGGGCCAGGCCACGGTGCGCCTGGGGTTCTAGCTCCAGTGTATCTAGAAGGGGCCTATTCAGATATTTATCATGATAAAAGTGAAGATGAAGACGGATTAAAACGGTTTTTCAAGCAATTCTCTTTTCCTGGCGGTATTGGGAGTCACTGTACTCCCGAAACCCCAGGGTCTATCCATGAGGGTGGTGAATTAGGCTACAGTGTGTCCCACGCCTATGGGGCGGTATTCGATAATCCTGATTTGATCAGTGTGGCGGTTGTGGGAGATGGGGAATCGGAAACTGGGCCTTTAGCTACCTCCTGGCATTCTAATAAATTTATTAATCCCATTCGAGACGGGGCTGTTTTACCGATTCTCCATTTGAATGGTTATAAAATCAATAATCCGACCCTTTTATCTCGTATTAGTCATGAAGAGTTAGAAGCCCTCTTTATTGGTTACGGTTATACGCCCTATTTCGTGGAAGGTTCTGATCCCGACAGTATGCACCAAGCAATGGCCGCTACCTTGGATCATTGTGTGGAAGCAATCCATAAAATTCAACTGGAAGCCCGCACCAGTGGTAAAGTAACTCGTCCTCGTTGGCCGATGATTGTTTTGCGGAGTCCCAAGGGATGGACTGGCCCTGATTACGTTGATGGTAAAAAAGTTGAGGGTTTCTGGCGATCGCATCAAGTGCCTTTAGCGGGTGTCAAAGAAAATCCTGCCCACTTTGAGCAATTAGAAGCCTGGATTCGCAGTTACAAACCTGAAGAATTATTTGACGAAAACGGAACCCTCATTCCTGAACTCAAGGAATTGGCTCCCACTGGTATTAAACGCATGGGCGCGAATCCCATTGCTAATGGTGGTTTGTTACGCAAATCTCTAAAAATGCCTGATTTTCGGGACTATGCCCTAGACTTACCCGCTCCAGGTCAAGTGGAAGCTGAAAATACCCGTCCTTTGGGTAAATTTCTACGGGATGTCATGGCTAATAACATGACCAATTTCCGTGTTTTTGGCCCCGATGAAAATACTTCTAACAAACTGCAAGATATTTACGAAGTCAGCAAAAAATTCTGGATCGAAGAATATCTTGAAGAAGATGCCGATGGCGGTGAACTCGCGATCGATGGTCGCGTCATGGAAATGCTATCTGAGCATACCCTAGAAGGCTGGCTAGAAACTTATTTGCTCACAGGACGACATGGATTCTTTTCGACCTACGAATCCTTTGTCCATGTAATTGATTCCATGTTTAATCAACACGCAAAATGGTTAGATATTTGTCGTCATATTCCCTGGCGAGCGGATATTTCTTCTTTGAATATGTTGATTACTTCAACGGTTTGGCGACAAGATCATAACGGTTTTACTCACCAAGATCCTGGCTTTTTAGATTTAGTGGTCAATAAAAGTCCTTCGGTGACGCGCATTTATTTACCACCCGATGTGAATTCCCTGCTTTCTGTTGCGAATCACTGTTTGAAGAGTCAGAACTATATCAATGTGATTGTTTGCGACAAACAGTTACATTTACAATATTTAGATATGGATGCGGCCATTCAACATTGCACCAAAGGTTTAGGAATTTGGGATTGGGCCAGTAATGACCAGGGTTATGAACCCGATGTAGTCATGGCAACGGCGGGAGATATTCCCACTAAAGAAGCTCTGGCCGCAGTGGTCTTATTACGGGAAGAGTTTCCTGATTTGTTGATTCGCTTTATTAATGTGGTGGATCTGTTCAAATTAGTCCCCGAAACGGAACATCCTCATGGATTATCCGATAAGGATTTTGACAGTTTATTCACTGTTGATAAGCCTGTTATTTTCAATTTTCATGGCTATCCCTGGTTGATTCATCGTCTGGCCTATAGTCGCACCAATCATGCTAATTTCCATGTACGTGGTTACAAGGAAAAGGGAAACATTAATACTCCCTTAGAATTAGCAATTAATAATGAGATTGACCGCTTTAGTTTGGCGATGGATGTGATTGACCGAGTTCCTGAGTTACAGGTAGCAGGGGCCCATGCTAAGGAGAAATTTAAAAATCTCCAAATTGATGCTCGCAACTACGCCCATGAACACGGGACGGATAAGGCTGAATTGACTCACTTTAAGTGGCCTTATTAACTAGCGATCGACTTAATTAGGTAGGGATTGGTTGCCACATCTGAATACTTTCTGGATTTGGGAACCAAACCCCTACTTTTGTTCTGTTTGTTTTGATTATTAAGGTTAAGGACATAATATATTATGTCCCTACAAAGATTTTGGATGTTGCTGATTTGAGCTATCTTTTGTCCCCCTAGAACGCCAACTTTGGAGAGAACAATGAATGGAAAGTCCCCCAGTATTGGGGGATTTAGGGGGCGATAAAACATCATGTAAATAACAAATTCATACTCTGATTCAGCAACGTCAGATTTTGTTTGTTATCACAACGCAATCTGCTGTATCTATTACAAAATTAGAACTTCTAAAATTCAACCATCTAAATCATGAAAGTCGCTGTTTTTAGTACGAAAGCCTACGATCGCCAATTTCTTGATCTAGAGAATAGGGAATCCCAGGCTAACCATGAGTTAGTTTATTTTGAGTCACGACTGGAACCGAAAACCGCATCTCTAGCAACGGGTTTTGAGGCGGTTTGTGTCTTTGTTAATGATGATCTGGGAACGGAAACTTTAGAAATTTTGGCAAAGGACGGTATAAGATTAATTGCCCTTCGTTGTACGGGATTTAATAATGTCAATCTCGAAAGTGCGGCCAAATTAGGGATTAAAGTTGTCCGAGTAACCACCTATTCGCCCTATTCAGTGGCAGAACACGCGGTTGGTCTAATTCTGATGCTTAATCGTAAGTTATATCGTGCCTATAATCGAGTTCGGGATGATAATTTTTCTCTTGATGGGTTATTAGGGTTTGATCTGCGCGATCGCACCGTTGGTGTAGTTGGCACAGGAAAAATCGGTCAAATCTTTGCTCAAATTATGGCAGGATTTGGCTGTCATTTGTTGGGTTATGATGTCTATCCCAATGAGAATTTCGAGAAAATTGGTAATGCGAAATATGTGTCTTTAGAGGAACTGTGGCAAGCTTCAGATATTATTTCTCTGCACTGCCCATTATTTCCTGAAACCCAAAATATGATTAATCAAGACGCGATCGCGAAAATGAAACAGGGTGTGATGTTAATTAATACCAGTCGGGGTAAATTGGTTGACACGAAAGCCGTAATTGAAGGGATTAAAACAGGAAAAATTGGTTACGTCGGCATTGATGTCTATGAAGAGGAAGAACACCTTTTCTTTGAAGATCTTTCTGATACCATTATCCATGATGATACCTTTCAATTGCTCCAATCTTTTTCCAATGTAGTGATTACGGCCCATCAAGCCTTTTTTACGGAAAATGCGTTAAAAGATATTTCTCTAACAACTATTAGCAATTTGACGGATTTTGAGCAAGGAAAACCGTTACAAAACGAAATTAAATCTGCTTAAATTGATATGTTTCGTAGGGGCGCAAGGCTTGCGCCCAAAATTAGTATTGAGGTTTTAAAATACGTCTAAATCGATCGCCTTAGACCCCCCTGCCTTTAATTGTTTTAATAGGCTATCCAATTGTCTCCAAACCAAGGCCGCAATAAAAATAGTGACAGGTAGAGAAATTGCGTAGGACACCAAACGACTACCTAAAAAAACTTCGACTCCCGACGATAAAAACACACAAATTCCGACACAGATTCCCAGAAAAGGAAGTTGCAAATCCAAGTCCTGTAACGTACTAGCGGGTGTATTCAACCACACCCTGACCTTTTGTTTGAGTGTCGCTTCAAAAGCCGCACCACAGGTAAGACCCACAAATAATCCCACAAAAATCAAAAAATAAGGCGGCTCAGGCAAATAATACATAACTAAAGCGATTGATATGACGTAGATCATGCCTATGATATCAAATGCTTTGTCCCTAGCGTTGAGTTAATTTTGCCGACCATCACCGTTGCTCGTTAGACTGGTTTTGTCCTCCTAAAATCTTGTTGGCTAAAACTATGAGCTTGAATCGTTATCCCCAGGGCATTAATGTTTTGATTGTGGGGGCTTCGGGGGGAATTGGTCTAGCGTTTACTCGACAATTATTGGCAGAGGCTAAAGTGGATCGCATTTTTGCAACCCATCGAGAATCCAGTTCAATGGCTGATTTAAGGGGACTAAAACAGGAATATTCCGAAAAATTAGAACTTTTATCCCTAGATATTACCCAAGAAGCTCAGGTGGCTGCGATCGCGAAAAAAATCGGTGAGCAGGTGAAACGCCTCCATTTAGTGATCAATTGCGTGGGAATTTTGCATGACGGAGACTTTCAACCCGAAAAAAGTTTACGACAAATTCAGCCTGAAAATTTATTGAGATATTTTGAAATCAATAGTATTGGGGCAATTTTATTGGTTAAACATCTTATTCCCTTGTTAAAACATCCAGAAAGAAGTATTTTAGCGACTATATCCGCAAAAATTGGCAGTATTGGGGATAATCAGATTGGGGGATGGTATGGCTATCGAGCTTCAAAAGCGGCCCTAAATATGTTTCTACGGACGGCGGCGATCGAGTATAAACGCACGTCTCCCCAAACCATTATGGTCATGCTCCATCCAGGCACGACGGACACCGAACTCTCTAAACCCTTTCAGCGTAATGTTCCCCCTGAAAAATTGTTTGACCGCGATCGCACGGCCACGCAATTATTAGAAGTATTAGACCAACTGACCGAAAAAGATAGCGGGGAATTTTTCTCCTGGGATGGTAGTCGATTGCCTTGGTAAATAAATTTTAAAAAGGATTAAAAAAAGTTGGCTAATTTTCCATAGGGCCAACCTTTGACAAGACAATAACTTTTAAAAAATTTTATAAAAACATCGTAACAATTATCTCAATTCAATAGAGTTCTGTTTTAGTAAGAAATTTTGCTTAGATGAGCAATGCAGTTTCCCATGAGGAAGTAAACCACAAGCATGGCCGCCGCCGCCGCCGCCACCAGAAATCCCGCTAACATCAGGGAAAACTCCTGATCTTCCACTGCTTGTTGCATGAGATGAAGAGACCAAGCTACCAGAGCTACATCAAAAATGAGAATTGGAACTAACATATATTAAAAATTGTTAACTTTAATTCTATTTTAATACAACTTATGAACAATGCAAGGAAGAAGAACAGAGCTTAAGCTTTTCTTTCGTATTGGGTCTTAAGTCGGTCTGATGGGGACTTGGTGTTGCTGGAGGTAGGTTTTGACCTCCGCAATGCTTAACTGACCGTAATGTAACAAAGAGGCCAAGAGGGCCGCTTCGGCTTTACCTTCTGTGAGGGCTTGATAAATATGTTCACAATTGCCTGCGCCACCAGAGGCAATGACGGGAATTTCTACTTGATCAGCGATCGCTCTAGTTAGAGGTAAATCGTAGCCTGCTTGGGTTCCGTCCGCATCCATACTGGTGACTAATAATTCTCCTGCTCCCCGTTGCGCGAGTTCCCTGGCCCAGGCGATCGCATCAATGCCCGTATTTTCCCGACCGCCTCGCACATAGACATCCCAACCTGGATTTTGCGGATCATTTCGTTTTCTGGCATCGATCGCCACCACAATACAGGAAGATCCAAAGCGATCGCTGGCTTGATTAATCAAATCGGGATTACGAACGGCGGCAGAATTAATACTGACCTTATCGGCTCCTGCCCGTAACAAATTTTTAATATTTTCTAAGGATTGAATGCCACCGCCCACCGTCAAGGGAATAAAAACTTCTTCAGCCGTGCGATAAACCACATCGATCATGGTGTCCCGTCCTTCGTGGGTGGCAGTAATATCGAGAAACACCAACTCATCCGCCCCCGCCTCGTTATAAAGCCTCGCCAATTCCACAGGATCACCCGCATCCTTGAGATCGACAAAATTCACTCCTTTCACGACTCGACCCGCATTCACATCCAAACAAGGCAAAATTCTTTTGGCTAACATAACAAGTTTTTTAAACGTTGGTCAATTTAAGCGTAGGATCACAGCAATTTCTCTAAAATTTATCCACGAAAAGCGTGTTAAATTCAGATTGAATATAACATTAAATCGCCCGCTCCCTAAATCTCAAAATGACGAATCACTCTTCCAATCCCTTTTTATCTCTTCCCTACGAACCAGCCTTAGAAAATTTAGGGAATGATTACTTTGATGCCGTCACTGCCGCCGACTTTCCCCAACAGATCCTGCGCTTCCGTAATGATGCTTTATTACCTAAACTTAATTTAGAGAGCCAAGCGGTAACAAACGAGCATTTTATCGAGGCTTTTGGCAAATTTGAGAGCGTGACTCCCCTATTAGCCCTCCGCTATCATGGCTATCAATTTGGAGAATATAATCCCTATTTGGGCGATGGTAGGGGATTTTTGTATGGTCAAGTTAGAGGAAATGATGGACAACTCTACGATTTTGGCACTAAAGGATCGGGAAGAACGCCCTATTCTCGTAGTGCAGATGGGAGATTAACCTTAAAAGGGGGGGTCAGGGAAGTTTTAGCGGCGGAAGCGTTGCATTCATTAGGGGTAAATACTTCTCGTTGTTTCAGCTTAATTGAAACAGGGGAAGGACTCTGGCGCGGGGATGAACCGTCTCCAACGCGATCGTCTGTGATGATTCGCTTTAGCCGATCGCATATTCGGTTTGGAACTTTTGAGCGGTTGTACTATATCAAACGCCCCGATCTGATTGAAAAATTATTAGATCATGTGATTGACATTTATTATCCCGAAGTAAAGGGTCAGAATCCAGATCGTTATCTCCAGTTTTATCGAGAATTAGTGAGGCGTGTTGCTCAACTGGCGGCTCAATGGATGGCGGCGGGTTTCTGTCATGGGGTTTTAAATACGGATAATATGTCGATTACAGGGGAAAGTTTTGATTATGGCCCCTATGCGTTTATCCCCACCTATAATCCTCGTTTTACGGCGGCCTATTTTGACTATGGTGGACGATATTGCTATGGCAATCAACCTTTAATTTGTCGTCTGAATTTAGAATTATTGCAAGTTCCCCTGGGAATGATTATTCCTGCCTCGGAATTAGAGGCCGTATTAGATTGTTTTGAGGAGGATTATTACATTCATTACCAAACTCTAATGTTGAAAAAGTTAGGATTACCTCTTGCTGAAATTCCTAACGCTCAAGATTTACTCAAAAAAACCGTTGAATTATTACAGGAAAGTCAGATTGGTTATCATCAATTTTTTACGGAATTAACCGAGAATTTTAATCTAGGTTGGCGAGAAGACCCGACTACAATTTTAGAAAATACGGATTTAGGAAATGCAGATTGGACTGCTTGGAAAGCTCTTTATCATTTAGTTTTAACTTCTTTATCAAAAGATGAGTTTATCCAAGTCGGCGATCGCCTAAAAAGTGCTAATCCTAAAACAGCTTTGTTACGACCTTTAATTGAAGAAGTCTGGGATGCGATCGCGGATAATGATGATTGGCGATCATTTGAAGAATTAGTACAACGTTTACAGACTAAAAATTAATCTACAACAAGCAAAAGATTACGATAAAAATAAAACGCGATCGCTCTTCTAGCCTTTTTCAACCCTGTAGAGGGTCATTGTGTGCGTCTAAAAAATTGTTATCTCTAAAAAGCGATCGCCAATTGATAGTTGATAATAGAGTTGTTGGGTAATAAGCTCAAAATCTTTGAAACCCTTATCTGGTAAGCTTTTGAGCGATCTTTTGCCAAGGAGGCTCAAACCTAGTCTGCATAAGGCTTACAGCCATTTTAATCGTTATATCCCAACAGGTCTAATTATCCATTGTCAATTCTCCATTATCAATTCAAAAATGCGATCGCTTTTTAAACCTGCATTCTGAACTGCAAGCGTCATAATATAGAAAGAAGCACAGGTAGGCAGAATATGAACCAAAATCCTGAACAAATCGCCCGCGATCGCATTGACCAATTATTAGTAGCGGCGGGTTGGATAGTACAAGGCAAACGAAACATCGACCTCAATGCCAGTCTAGGCGTGGCGGTGCGGGAATATCAGACGGCGATCGGCCATGCGGATTATGTTCTGTTTGTGGATAAAAAACCTGTCGGCATCATTGAGGCCAAACGCCAGGAAGAGGGCGTGCGTCTAACCGTACACGAAAGCCAAAGTTACAGTTATGCAGTCAGTAAGCTCAAATATCTCAATAATGATCCCCTGGTCTTTACCTATGAAAGTACGGGGGAAGTGAGCCGTTTCACTGACCATCGAGACCCGAAACCAAGATCGCGGCCTGTGTTCACCTTCCATCGTCCTGCAACTCTACGGGCTTGCTTAAAGCAGGGGTCATCCCTCCGCAAACGCCTTTTTGATATTCCCGAACTCAATTCCCAGGGTCTGCGAGCTTGTCAAATTCAGGCGATCGCCAATTTAGAAAAGTCCCTACGCGAAAATCGGCCCAAAGCGTTGATTCAAATGGCAACGGGAGCGGGAAAAACCTTTACGGCCATTACTTTTATCTATCGGTTGTTGAAATACGCCAAGGCCAAACGGGTTTTATTTTTGGTGGATACAAAAAATTTGGGAGAGCAAGCCGAACAGGAGTTTATGGCCTTTTTGCCCAATGATGATAACCGCAAATTTTCGGAATTGTACGGCGTACATCGTCTGCAATCTAACCATATTCCCAGCGATTGTCAGGTTTATATCAGTACCATTCAGCGTTTATATTCGATTCTTAAGGATGAACCGTTAGACGAAAAAGCAGAAGAAACCAATCCAGCAGAAATTAATTGGAGTAAGCGCAAACCCTTACCCGTTGTTTACAATGACAAATTACCGATAGAATTTTTTGATTTTGTAATTGTGGATGAATGTCATCGCAGTATTTATAATTTATGGAAACAAGTTTTAGATTATTACGATGCCTTTTTAATTGGTTTAACAGCGACTCCTGATAATCGTACTTTTGGCTTTTTTGAGCAAAATATTGTCAGTGAATATACCCATCAACAGGCGATTATTGATCAGGTTAATGTGGGTTTTACGACCTATCTAATTGAAACAGAAATTACTAAACAGGGAGCTAATTTAAAGTGTGAGGAATGGGTAGATCATCGGGAGAAGCTTACCCGTAAAAAACGCTGGCATCAGTTAGATGAAGATGTGGTCTATTCGTCTAAACGCTTGGATGATCAAGTGGTAAATCTGAATCAGATCCGCTTGATTATTCGCACCTTTAAGGAAAGGTTGCCTGAAATTTTTTCTGATCGCCGCAATGCTCAGGGAGAATTTGAAGTCCCGAAGACTTTGATTTTTGCTAAGAGTGATAGTCATGCCGATGATATTATTCAAATCGTGCGGAATGAGTTTGGGGAAGGCAATCAATTTTGTAAAAAAATCACCTATCGCAGTGAGGAAGACCCGAAAAGTATTTTGGCAGAATTTCGGACAACCTATTATCCGCGCATTGCCGTTACGGTGGATATGATTGCTACTGGAACGGATGTTAAACCCTTGGAATGTTTACTTTTTATGCGCGATGTCAAAAGTCGCAATTATTTTGAACAAATGAAGGGTCGCGGTACTCGCACAATTACTTTAGATGATCTCAAAAAAGCCAGTCCCTCGGCTAAATTTGCAAAAGATCGTTTTGTTTTAATTGATGCGATCGGGGTGAGTAAAAGTTTAAAAACCGATAGTCGTCCTTTGGAAAAGCAACCGTCCGTTGCGCTCAAGGATTTATTAGGGGCGATCGCCGTTGGAGCGAGGGATGAGGCTTTATTTAGTTCTTTGGCGGGTCGTTTATTACGGTTAGATAAGCGATTAACGGAAGCGGAAAAACAAGGATTTCAAGCGAAGGCCCAGGGCAAAACCATTCCCCAGGTGGCACGGGAATTACTGAATGCTTTTGATCCCGATACTATGGCGGAGATTCAAACCCAAGTAATCCAGGAAATGCCCCAGGCTTCGGAAGTTGCCCAGGCTGAACAGATCGCGGCGTTGACCCATACGCTACAGGAGGAGGCAGCGCGGGTATTTACGGGGGAGTTAAATGATTTTATTGAAAATGTCCGCAAGGTTCACGAGCAAATTATTGATCACATTAATCCCGATCGCCTTTTGGCAGTGGGTTGGGCGGAGGATCAGCAAACCCAGGCGGAGGAAACGGTGCGTTCTTTTACGGATTGGATTGTCAGCCATCGGGAGGAAATCACGGCGTTACAGTTGTTTTATGGGCAACCGTTTCAGCGTCGCGCGTTGACCTATCAAATGATTCAGGATTTGGCGAATCGGATTATGCAGGAGAAACCGACCCTAGCTCCTTTAAGGGTTTGGCAAGCCTATGAGCAGTTAGAGCGGGTCAATGGTCAGCCGAAAAATCAGTTAATTGCCTTGGTTTCTCTGATTCGGCGGGTGACGGGTTTAGATGGCGAGTTAACGACCTATGACCGCACGGTGGATAAAAATTTTCAGTCTTGGGTTTTTAATAAGCAAGCAGGAAACGCGCCTAAATTTACGGAAGAGCAAATGCAATGGTTAAGAATGATTAAGGATTTTATTGCTTCTAGTGTTCATTTTGAGCAGGAGGATTTTGATTTGGTTCCGTTTAATCAATATGGAGGACTGGGTAAGTTTTATCAGGTTTTTGGGGCCGATTATCAAGCTATTATTGAGGAGTTAAATGAACATTTAGCGGCCTAATTTTTCCATTCCCCCGTAGGGGCGCATGGCGTGCGCCCAAAAACTCAATCTGTAGGCCCAATGATCTATGATTTATGGATTTGGAAACCAAACCCCTACCAAAAATTAAATGTAGGGGCTTAGTCTCTAAGTCCGATAATTGATGAGGGAATGAAATCGAGTAAAATGATTGGGTAAATGGTTTTAATTTGAGGTAATTTTATGAATGCAACTATATCGCTAATTGAAAACCAATCAATTATTCAAGAGAAAGGAAAAAATAATGAGAGGGAAATTTTAAAAGTCCCATTAGGCGATTTATGCTTTACAACAAGTGGTGGTACTCCAAGTCGAAAAATTTCATCTTACTATATTGGTGATATTCCTTGGGTAAAATCAGGGGAATCAGGAGATAATTTAATTGTTAAAACAGATGAGTATATTTCTGAAGAAGCCATTAAAAACTCAAGTGCTAAACTTTTTCCTAAAGGGACTTTATTAATTGCTTTATACGGTGCAAATATTGGAAAACTTGCATTTTTAGGAATTGATGCTACTACAAATCAAGCTATTTGTGGAATTTTTGAAAATAAATATGTTAATCTAAAATATATTTACTATTATTTACGCTTTCAACGCTCAAAGTTAATTGAACAAGGAATAGGGGGAGCGCAGCCAAATATCAGTCAAGACATTGTTCGCAAGCAAGAAATTCCCGTCTTTTCTCTTGCCGAACAATACCGCATCGTCGCCAAAATCGAAGAATTATTCAGCAGTTTAGATAACGGCATCCAAAACCTAAAAATCGCTCAACAACAACTTAAAATTTACCGTCAAGCCGTCCTTAAATGGGCTTTTGAGGGCAAACTTACCAGCACAAAAAACGATATTTCTCAATCTCAGGAGATGAATGATTTACCAAAAGGCTGGCAATGGGTAAAATTGGAAGGTCACACTGAAATAATTACAAAAGGCTCATCTCCAAAATGGCAGGGTTTTAATTATATTACCGATAAAAACCAACTCTTATTTATAACTAGCGAAAATGTTCGTGATGGATACTTAGATATATCTAAGCCTAAATTTTTAGATTTGGGTTTTAATGAAATTCAGCAAAGATCAATCTTAAAAGAAAACGATATATTATTTAATTTAGTTGGTGCGTCAATTGGTCGTGCGGCGATCTACAATCTGAATAAAGTTGCCAATATTAATCAAGCCGTTGCTATTATTAGAATCAAACAGACATTAAATCATAAATATTTATTGTTTTTATTAAATTCAGAAGTTGCAAAACATAAGTATATGGAAAAAATTGTAGATGTCGCTAGGGCAAATCTCAGTTTAAAAGATGTTGCTAATATTTTAATACCTCTTCCTCCTAATCCTGAAACGCAAAAAACAATTGTTGCCGAAATTGAAAGTCGTCTATCCGTTTGCGACAAACTCGAAGAAACCATCCAAACCAGCCTCAAACAAGCCGAAATCCTGCGCCAAAGCATCCTCAAAAAAGCATTTTCAGGTCAACTCGTCCCCCAAAACCCCAACGACGAACCCGCCAGTCTTCTCCTCAAAAAAATTCAAGGCGATCGCGCTAAAAACAATCCCAAATCCCCCCGCAAAACCCGCAAAAAAGACAACTAACTCTAGCCCCCTAAATCCTCAAATTGCTTTAATAGGTCTTCACGAGAAATAGAAAATAATTGAGGTAATAATTGGCTGTACTCATTACTGGGAAGAGCGATCGTCTTATCAATTACCGTAGTTAATTCTGGATCAATATTGCCAAACCGTGAAGACAAAATAGTTTCCAGTGTGGCACGCCGTTCTTGAATGGCTGCTTCTTGGCGGCCTTTTTGTTCGGCAGCTTGGATATTTTCTTGGTAGAGAGCGCGTAATTTAATCATAATTTCTTGTTCCGATTGAGTAAGATAAGCTTTGTTTTCTATGGTAATCCCCCAGGTCAAAAGCAGTTCTAAAGTCCGTTGACGTTGAGGATGATCAGGAGCAAAAGTTAATAATTCATCAATCGCCTGTTGTTGGGTTTTCCCCTTGCCTAAAATACGAAGCCAGAGAGTATCGGGAATAACGGGAAGTTGATTGAGAGCAATAATCGCCGTTCTCAGGGATTCGCCTAAAAAGTAAATGCCTTCAGGCCAGTCGGGTAGACGTTCTGCTTTGAAGTTTTGCAAAAGTTTAGGGGAAGCCGTAGAAGTGAGAATCCAGAGGGTCGGTAGTTGGGCTTCGGGGATTTTGGTTTGCTCCCGTTTAGCCTGACGTTGGCGATCGGCAAGGGTTAAAAAAAGTTTGAGCAGACAATTACGAATATCAGTGGGGGTCGGTTGATGACGAAAAGGTTCCAAAAGGCAAGAAGTCGCCGTAATTTTTCCTAATATACCGAGACTTTGGCGATCGCGGTTTTGGCGATCGGGAACAAAGAAAACATCTACTTGTCGGGCCTCGCCTGCAATTTCCTGGCTGATATTGACCTCACCGAAAGGCGCAAGCAGTTCTTCGAGGTATTGTTTAGAAAATTGGTCATAGGGAATATTGGTCATTTTAGGGTTCAATCCCGTACAAGGTAGGGACATAATATATTATCCCCCTACAAAGATTTATCCGTCATCACAAAGCGATTTTCTCCATAAAAGAGACGCTAGATCATCAAAATAAAACTTGTACTCCCTTCAGCCATCCTTAACCATGAACGACCTTAACAACACCTCCAGCATCATCAGTAAAGTTTGGAGCTTTTGTAACACCCTGCGCGATGACGGCGTAAGCTATGGCGACTACCTAGAACAATTAACCTACCTACTATTTTTGAAACTAGCTGACGAATTTAGTAAACCCCCCTACAATCGTAAACTGCCCATTCCCTCCACCTACGCCTGGGAAAGCCTCACCGACAAACGCGGAGCCGAACTCGAAAGCCACTACACCACCCTTCTACGAGAACTCGGTCAAGCCCAGGGCATCCTCGGCCAAATCTTCACCAAAAGCCAAAACAAAATCCAAGATCCCGCCAAACTCTTTAAACTCATTGACCTCATTGATAAAGAACAATGGAGCCTGATGGGAGCGGACATCAAAGGCAGTATTTATGAAGGACTACTCGAAAAAAATGCCGAAGATACTAAAAGCGGTGCAGGTCAATACTTTACCCCCAGAGCCTTAATTCGGGCGATCGTTGAATGCGTCCAACCCCAACCCATGAAGGCGATCGCCGATCCCGCCTGTGGTACAGGAGGCTTTTTTCTGGCCGCCTATGACTACATTGCCAACCCCAACAACTATCAACTCGATAAATCTCAAAAAGAATTTCTGAAACACCAAACTTTCTACGGCAACGAAATTGTCGCCAGTACCCGTCGCCTAGCCCTAATGAACCTGTTTTTACACAACATTGGAGACTTTGAAAGTGATAGTTTTATCTCCTCCGCCGATGCCCTAGTTGCCGATAGTGGATTACGGGTAGATTACGTCCTCGCCAATCCCCCCTTCGGCAAAAAAAGCAGCATGACCATCACCAACGATAAAGATGAACAAAAAAAAGAAGACTTGACCTACAATCGCCAGGACTTTTGGGAAACCACCAGCAACAAACAGTTGAACTTCGTGCAACATATTTGCACCATGCTCAAAACCGATGGTAAAGCCGCGATCGTGCTACCCGATAACGTTCTTTTTGAAGGAGGAGCAGGGGAAACTATTCGCAAAAAACTACTACAAAATACCAATTTACATACCATTTTACGCCTCCCCACAGGAATTTTTTATAAACAGGGTGTGAAAGCCAATGTCATCTTTTTCGACAATCGCCCTGCCGCCAAAGAACCTTGGACAAAAGCCGTTTGGTTCTATGATTTTCGGACAAATATTCACTTTACCCTCAAGAAAAATCCCCTCAAATTATCAGACCTTCAGGACTTTATTCACTGCTACAATCCCAGTAATATTCATCAACGCCAAGAAACCTACCATCCCGACACCAATCCCGAAGCCCGTTGGCGTAAATTTAGCTACGAAGAAATTATCAATCGAGATAAAACCAGTTTAGATATTACCTGGATAAAAGACCAATCCCTAACCGACCTCGATAACCTACCAGATCCCGATATTTTAGCCAATGACATTATCGAAAACCTCGAAGCCAGCATCGAAGATTTTAAAGAAATTATGGAGGCAGCAATTCTAAATTTAGCGTTAGGTAAGGGTTGTAGAAAAAAGGATAATGGGAAAGGAGAACAAAATTGAAAACAGGAGGCAAAAAAGATGCAAGGGATAATTAGTATGGGTGGAGTTATAGCTT
>JBEIFD010000008.1:0-17595 GCA_040382535.1 Merismopediaceae cyanobacterium | reverse complement strand
TCCAGACAAAAAAATCATCCGTAAAACGGTCTTCCTTGCTCCCTAAATTGCGAACAAAATCAATTTCATCAATAAAGATAACCACCTTTGTTTCTGATGGAATCGCAGTTAAAATCACTTCTTCCACCAAAGCATCTAATCGCCCGACTGGAGAAAGAACACTATGTTCATTCCACCAACTACGCCAATTAATCTTAATCTGAGGCGAAAAACCTTTCAGCAAACGATTCGCAAAAGAAGCATACCACTCTTCCCTGGTTCCCTTACCAATGCCAGTTAAATCAATAGCGACACAGACAAAATTTTCTGTTTCTAATCGCTGTTTTGTCCGTACCCAAAGACTAGACTTGCCCATCTGCCGAGAATTGAGAACATAGCAAAACTTACTCGCTTTTAAAGTCTCATAAAGCTGATCATCTGCCTCCCTGGTCACATAGGTCAGTGCATCGGGCGGCAAATTTCCCCCGACCTGATATTGATAACCTAAACTCGTTTCTTCGCTCATAACAATTACCCTAATTGCTCACGAAAATAAAGACGATACAATTGACAACGCGGCTTAACTTTATTGTTATCAACCGCAATTAAACTCATACTTTCTAGCTTATAAAGTTGTTTGGGACTGCTAATCTGAATTGAACTATCCGAAGTAACAACGGCTTTAAAAATAGCAGCTAATTCTGGATCATTATCCAAGTTTAACCAGTATTCTTGTAAATGACTATGATAAATTCCCTCATTGGTCGCTGCCTTAACCAGTAATTTATCTAGGGTAACACTCAGATTAGTTTTAAGATGCTCAAATGCCACCTTTAATAAGTAAGGATGACCGCCCACTAATTCCGTTAATTTTTCGACTTGTGAGGACAGTAAATTTAACCCGTATTGTTGAGCAAATACCTGAATTTGAGAGCGGTTAAAGTCAGACAACTTAACTTCTTCTCCTACATTAAAAGGAGATTGATAGATATTCAACTTCGGCAAATCTTCAGTAGAATAAACAACGATTAATCGCAACTTTTGCCAATCGCTATCGGTTGTCTGTTGAGCATTTCCCCACCAAGAGCGTAACATCCCAAAAAAATTAGCCGCAACAACCTGATATTCTTCTTCAAAAAAACGATCCACATTGTCTAAAGCCAAAACTAACGGATTATCCAGATTAGGCAACAAACATTCTTCAAAATAGTCGGTACAAAGAATATTCGGAGTCATGCCTTGCCAATAATCATCTACCTGGTCTGCTAATTTAAGTTGTTTGCTCACTTTCTTACATAACCATCGTAAAAATTGCGAAGAATCTTTGATCATTTCAGCTTCTAACAATTGAAAATCTAAACGAACTGTTTGATAATTTTGCTTTTTTGCATAGGCCAAAATTTGATTAAGTAAAGAACTTTTGCCCATTTTTTCAGGAGCTTTAATCCGAATTAGTATCCCTGGTTTAAGAATATTTTGATAACAATTCTGTTCAATCGGAGGACGCTCCACATAGTGGTTTGTTGTTATCGTTGGTGGTGGCGAAGATTCACTCACTTTCGTTAATAACTTAGGCGTGAGATGTTCAGGAATTCCTTGCATACTAATCGCACTACAACCCAACCTATAGGCAAAATCAACATCTCTATCCGCTCCCAAAGCATCATAAAAACCCACCGCAAAGGCGATCGCTGCCTTATCCCCGATCGCCTGACTCATACCGATCACAGAATTAATCTGCTGGGAGATTGCTTGAGCCTGTACCTCTGAATAACAAGCATTAAGCAGAACACAATCCAACTTGGGCGCAAATAGCGAAAATAGATCCGCCAACGCCTCTGTACCGACTAACTGCACCTGTCCTGTCACATCTTCAAAAACTAACCCCTCTTCCCCTCCACCATGCCCACAAAAGTGAACAATATTTGGCTCATAGTCCAACATCGCCCTTTGTATATCACCAACGCGAACAGCCTCTGTGGTTTCGATTTGATAGAGATCACGATATTTTGATCGTCTCAGCCCCTCTTTGATTTCCCTTATCTCTTCACTCAGACGCAACGGATTTCTCCCCTTGGGATTAGCAGACAAAATCAAGATAGTTCGGCGATCGCTCATTTCAAGTTCCGTCATCTCAGAAAAACCGATTATTTGCTAACGTTAGCACGGCTTCTATTGAAAATCAAGCGAATTAAACCGCGATCGCCTTCTTTAAGCGGATCATGAGCTTTTGCTTGAACGGAATCATGTTTTTCGGCGACAACAGCGAAATCATCTTTAATTCCACCAGAAATATCAAAATTCGGGTAATGACTTCTTTGAAAGAGGGAATTCTGTAGATTAGTCTTGTTCTGTGTGACATAAATTCTCGAAACCTCTTAGGTTATCTGTTTTACTAAATCCCTCATAGGGAATTGAATTATCTTGATTATGCTTTTTAGCACGTATTCTCGCTAAACAGATAAAATTCTTTTAGATCTTTTGAAACTATTTCAGTCTCAGTCTAGTCCATGATTCCATTGTTAACCCTCAACTCAAGCCGATAAAAGCGATCGCCTCATCCCCTATTATTTTGTCTCCTATCCCAGAGTCCTAGTCGCCATCAATTAAAAATAGGTTTTTAGTTGCAGTAAACCTGAAATTAACCTGTAGCATATTATAGAATGTCAGCACCTTATATCTTCTTATATTTAAAAATAATAAACGAACGTGTTTAAACAGTTAACTCAAAATCTTAAGAAAAAAACGAGTCAAGCTCTCCACTCCGTCGCGGAAGCCTTAGAAAAACAAGAGCCTGAGAGGGTTTCGACTGTTTCATCCCCAGATCCCTCAACTGTTTCGACGGTTTCCCCTGAAGAATCCCTCGTTCCACAAGATCAGGAATTACAGCCCGCTTCGTCTGCTGTGATGACCGAGGTTGCCGAACCTGAACCCCAAGAAGAACTCCCCCCAGAACCAGAGTCTCCCGTTAAAAGAAACAAACGAAAACCCCGTAAAGCTCCAACCTTACGCCAGATTGCTCAAACAATCCCCCAAACCCTGTCTCCCATCGGCTCTAAATTAAAAAAAGTGAGTCAGCATCCTCGTTTTTGGTTGTTCACAGGAATAGGAGTTGGGTTCACAGGTAGCGCGATCGCCCTGGGTTGGGGAATTTCCGTCTTAGAAAAAAATACCCAGGAATCCGTTGAAGAGGTTTTGGTTTATTCCCCTCCTGGGACTCTTAAAATCACCTCTAGTGATGGGGCAATTTTGCAGGAAATTGGGCCAGTCAGTCACGATAAACTCAAAGCCAATGCGATTCCACCCTTAGTTAAACAAGTTTTTATTGCCAGTGAAGACCGACGTTTTTATGACCATCGAGGCGTTGATCCCCAGGGTATTTTGCGGGCGGCGTTTTCTAATCTACAAGCGGGAGACGTGGTTGAAGGGGCAAGCACCATTACCCAACAGTTAGCCCGACTGGTTTTTCTGAATCAAGACCGCAATTATGGACGGAAAATTCGGGAAATGCGCCTGGCTCAAAAGATTGAGGAGAAGTACACTAAAAATGAAATTTTACAGCAATATTTAAACCTCATTTATTTGGGATCAGGGGCCTATGGTGTGGCGGATGCGGCCCATGCCTATTTTAGTAAAACACCTGACAAACTGACGTTATCAGAAGCAGCAACCCTAGCGGGGATCGTCCCTGCCCCCAGTCGTTATTCGCCTCTCGAAAATAAGGAATTAGCCACGAAACGACGCAATGAGGTTTTAAATAAAATGGCGGATGCGGGTTTTATTACCCCTGAAGAGGCCCAAGCCACTATTCTTGAACCCCTCACCCTAAAAACGAGTCCCCTCAAACGCTTTAATCGACAGGCTCCCTATTTTACGGATTATGTTCTCAAACAATTGCCTGGATATGTTCCCGAAAAAGCAATCCAAGCGGGGGGATTGACGGTTGAAACCACCCTTAATTTAGCCTGGCAAAAACACGCTGATGAAGTGGTTCGTAAGGCAGTGGCCCAGTATGGTCAATGGCAACGATTTAGTGAAGCGGCTCTCGTTACGATTGATCCCAGAACGGGTCAAATTAAAACGATGGTGGGCGGTAAGGATTTTAATAACAATCAGTTTAACCGTGTGACCCAGGCCAAACGTCAGCCAGGCTCAACCTTTAAACCCATTCTCTATGCTGCGGCGATCGCGGCGGGGATTTCTCCCGATAAAACCTATCTCAACGCGCCCTTTACGGTGAATGGTTATACCCCCGAAAACTATGGAGATAAATATACAGGAGCCCCGATGTCTCTGCGTGAGGCTCTGAAAAATTCAGTCAATGTGGTGGCGGTGCGTTTATTGCTCGATGTGGGTTGGAATCCTGTGATTAAGTTAGCTCGTAAAATGGGCATTGAATCTCCCCTAGAGCCGACCTATTCCCTCGCTCTTGGCTCTTGGGTTATGACTCCTTTAGAGATGACCAGTGCCTACGGAACTTTTGCCAATAAGGGAGTTCATGTCAGATCCTCTGCGATTAAACGGGTTTTAGACCGTCACGGCCGCGTTATTTATCAATCCCAAACTAAATTTAGTCCCGCCCTTGACCCTGAAAGTAATGCTATTTCGATTTCCCTCATGCGGGGGGTCGTAACAGGGGGAACGGGTCGTCCTGCTCAATTGGGCGATCGCCAGGTAGCAGGGAAAACGGGAACATCGGATAAGGCGAGGGATCTCTGGTTTATTGGTTATATTCCCCAACTGGTCACAGGAATTTGGCTCGGTAATGACAATAACAGTCCCACCAAGGGAGCCAGTACCACCGCCGCGATTATGTGGCAACAATTTATGGTGGATGCGGTTAAGGGAATGCCCGTCGAATATTTCCCCGCATCACCGAAGAAACTGGAAGGGCGTAAACCGACGATTAAAGCCGAACCTCTCAAGGGCAGACGAATTACTAATCTCGCGATCGCCAATCCTGGTGGCAATAACGATAATTCTGTCAACAGTTCCTCCAATGATGACAGCCGCCGTTCTCGTCGCCGTCGCCGCCGTAACCGTTCTTCTGAAAGTATTGATAATAATCAACAACCCACCGAAACTCGTCGTTCTCGCCGCAGAAGACGCAGAGTAACGGATGACAATACTCAAGCCCAATCCTCTTCTGGACGCTCTTCTTCACGACGCTCCCGTTCTCAAAACAATTCAACTTCCACAACGGGAAATTCTAGCCTTCCTGCTCCTCCCTCAGCGAAAAAAGAAGAATAATTCGTAGAAATAGTCATAAAAAAGGAGACTCATCACGTCTCCCTCTATTTTTAAATGATTATTTTTAGATTGATCAAAAACTAAATTAACCCGCGATCGCCAAAATATCTTGGGCATGGGTAGCGGTTTTAACTTGCTCATCTACATGGCTAATTTTGCCCGCACTGTCGATGATATAAGTCACCCGCATAGAATAATCGCCCTTGGCCACATCATAGGCATTGGTAATTGCGCCATCTGTATCAACTAAGAGTTGAAAGGGCAAACCATATTTTTCCTTAAAGAGTTTGTGGGAAGCCTGGTCATCTCGGCTCACCCCTAAAACGACAATCTCTTTGCCCTGATATTCCGTATGATTATCACGGAAACCCTGGGCTTCGATGGTGCAACCAGGGGTATCATCCTTGGGATAAAAGTATAAAACAACGGTTTTTCCCGTAAAATCAGACAAGGAGACAGATTTGCCTGAATCATCAACGGTGGTAAAACTCGGTGCAACGGTTCCGATTGCTAAGACCATAATTTCTCACTTTTGACAAGAGTAAATACTGACTACGATCATAAATCTTTACATCCCCAAAATCTACCAATCCATTGAAGATTAATGAAAATTTGATTTTTTCCTTCGTTGTTGAACTAGAAATTCCCTCGCCATACCAAACTGTATTAAGATTAAGACCGAAAGAGAATCTTTGTTGTTGAATTATAGGTTCCAACGTAAAGACCCTTCTTTTGGTTATTTAAGCGGTTATTCCCAATTATATTTAAGGGATCGATAACAAAGATTTATATTTCTGACTTTATACTAAATTCTCCCACACGATTGCGTAGTATTTGAATGTAGAGAACTAAACCAATGCCTAAAGCCTTTACTCCTAAGCCATTGGGATTTATTTTACAAGAAGCGGGGCTAATTACTCCCGCCCAAGTAGAAGTCGCATTGCAGGATCAGCAATATTACCAATTGCCTTTTGGAGAAATTTTGTCCTTGCATGGTTGGATTCATCAGCGAACGGCTGACTTTTTTGCTGAGTTATGGCCGACTCTTTTTATCTCTTCTTACCTGCACCCCCTGGGATATTACCTAAAATCCGCCGCACTCTTGAGCGATGAGCAGATTGAATTGATCCTAGAAGAACAAAAGAAATTGGGTATTAGATTTGGGGCGATCGCAGTGCTAAAAGGATGGGTAAACCAGCAAACTGTTGATTATTTTCTCGAAAATTTACTGGCTGATGCTAAGGCTGCCTCGAATTTTCAAGCAAAAAAAACATCCCCCAAAAAGAGTCCAATACCTGCTAAAAATACAATGACCAATGGCTCGTTATCGAAGGAACAAAAAGAATTGATCTTGCCTTCTTCCCAGAAAAGGTCAATGGATTTCAATGAATTAAACCTCTTTATTAGTGAACCCACTATTTTTATTGATGGTAATCTCGTTGCATTTGTGAGCCAAGGCGAAAATCCAGAAGAGTCCTATGATTTGTCTCAATCTTTGGATTATCACCTCATCTACTCCGAATAGTTAGGGTATCTTTAGCCATAACAATTCTGACTTTTTTAGGGATGATTTTGAACTGAATATAGCTTTGTTTGCAAAACTTCTACTCGCTGTTTGATTCCTAACCAATCTTCTGATTGAATAAGATTCACTGGAAATAATTGTCCCGATAAACCGATCGCGATCGCGCCAGATTGAATAAACGCAAGAGCGTTTTCTAGGGTTACGCCGCCTGTGGGAATGAGGGGAATATTTCCCAGGGGGCCTTGTAAAGATTTGATATACTCACTGCCGCCTAGAGATTGAACAGGAAAAACTTTGACTGCACTTGCCCCCATTTGCCAAGCTGTGACGATTTCTGTGGGGGTTAACGCGCCTGGAATAATAGGAATTTCGGCTTGAATTGCTTTTTTGATCAATTCTGCATTGACGTGGGGTGTAAAACAAAATTGACTGCCACAGGCGATCGCATTTTCTAGATCCTCAAGGGTTAAAACCGTCCCTGTGCCGATTAGACAGTGGGGAAAGGTTTCTCGTAATTCGGCGATTAATTTTGCGGGTTCGGCACTATTCCAGGTAATTTCAATGATTCCCATTCCCCCTGCAATGGCTGACTGAGCTAAAGTACGCCCCAAATCCAAATTAGGCGTTCTTAAAACCGCGATCGCGCGATGGGCTTGTAACGATTGCAACCAGGTTTGCATCAATTTAAAATAATCAGAAAATAAACTTATCTAGGAGATTATCAGCGAAATTTTCTCAAAAAAGCCGATTTTGTCAATACTTTTCTCCCTGGGATAAAAAATTCAACTTGGGATAGTGTCTATTTTCTGCTGAAATTGTTAACATTCACTTATCGTTCGCTAGGAAATTTACGCCAATGAATATCGAAGAAAACACTCCCGTCGAAGTCATGACCGATAATCCCGCCCTGGCAAAGACTGATACACCTTTGGAGAAAGATTCTGTGACTGACGAAACCCAAGCTCTCATTCAAGCCATTCAAACCAAAGCTTTTTCCGAAGCCCAAAAAGCAGGGGATTTTGCCCGTGAAAGTTATCTAGAATTTATTCGTGGGGCTAGAGAACAGGTAGAAAGTCTTAAGGTATTTGATCCCGATAACATTGAAGCGGCAATGAAACAACTCCAAGGAGAAGTTGAAAAGGATTGGACAAATGTAACTCGTCAGTTTAACGATTTTGGTTCTCAGTTTAGTGATTTTGGCGATCGCCTAAGTGCCGCCGCAAAAGCCGCCTGGGAAGTTTTGACTAAATCCAAAGAAAGCTAATTTAGTTAAAAATCGGAAACCATTGCCAGCCTTAAAAAAACTAAGCTATTAATCATTCAAAACCCATACAGGCAAGGGGCTTAAGCCCCTTGTTACAGAACTTACAATAGCTTGTTTTGTTTTTTTGACTAAAATTCAATAATTACCGACGATTGGGAACTAATCCTTCCGCCGCATTGCGAAACACTTCTACTTCCGCACTATAGTCAATCGGTAATACCGCAGCCACATTTTCGTGGGGACGGGGAATAATCACCCAGGTTTCTACCACAGCCCCTTCGGTACGGTTTACCGCTTCAATCCCTGCGGCCATTGCTGTTTTCACTTCCTGAACATCACCTCGAATATTTAGGGTAAAACGCGCACTTCCTGCCCGAAGATAGCCAACAATGGTGATTCTGCCTGCTTTAACCATTGCATCAGCCGCCGCTAAAATACCAGGGAAGCCTTTAGTTTCAATAGAGCCGACAGCAGATTGGGATGGCATAGTAATTCTCCTAAGATACGAAATGATTGAATAAAAATTAGATTAAGCTTAAATAGTTGAATATTTAGCTAAAAAGTGGGAAAAAATAAATCGCTTAAATTCCTATCCCAGTGTCACTATAGGTTAAGAAGGGGACAGAATGCCAGAGAGTTCAACTCCGAAAACGCGCAACTTTTTCGGTATATTCAATGGGTAATACGGCAAGAACATTTTCGGGAGGATTCGGTACAATATAGTGACTCACCACTTCTCCCCCGTTGGTATCAGTGGCGGCTTTGAGTCCCATTTCAACCGCTAGGTTAACCTCTGAAACAGGGCCTCGGACTGCGACTAGAAATTCTGCTCGTTCAGCCAAATCGTAATAAACCAGGGTGACACGCCCGCCTTTTACCATTGCGTCGGCTGCTGCTAGGACAGCAGGAAATCCTAAAGTTTGAATAACACCAACAGCTTCGGGCATAGCGATTCTCCAGCAAGGTTTAATAAAAAATGAAAGTATAAAAGGCAACATTTTATTATAGAAGAAAAGGGTGTCCTGACCGTTCAAAATAAATCAAACTCAATTAAGTTATTGGGCGATCGCAATTTTTACCCTCACCTGTTCTAATGGCGACTGAAAATTCAGGAGAATAAAAGATAAGATTAAATCAGCCCTTTACCCGAAAATCCTTGGCTATGCCGGACTCCCTTACAGAAATCAAAAATCAATTAAGTGATCTGATGACTCGTTACCGCGATCGCGTGGATTATTTAGCGATTCGTTTAGAACAATCGGAAGGAACCAATATTGTCCTGCGGAGTGAGAAAATTGAAACCCTGAGTGAAGGAATTGCGATCGGTGGTCAAGTGCGGGCTTGTCATCATGGCGGCTGGGGATTTGCGGCCTTTAACCGTCTTTCTACTTTGCCTGAACGGATTGAAGAGGCGATCGCGGCGGCCAAGTTGGTGGGAGAAGAAGAAACCATTCTCGCGCCCGTTGATCCTGTGCAAATTATTTGTCAATTACCTTTAACAGGAACCGATCCCCGCCACATTCCTCTAGCTCAGAAAAAAGCCCTCTGCGATCGCTATAACGAAATTTTACGCAGTTTTAATCCTAAAATCACCACGACTTCCGTTCGGTATGGAGACACAACCCAAAGAATTCTTCTCGCAACTTCGGAAGGTTCCATGATTGAACAATCCTGGTGTGATATTGAAATGCGCTTTTCTGCAACCGCCAGGGATGGAGAAATGATCCAAACAGGGCGAGAAACCACAGGATCGCGCAAAGCCTACGAAGATTTAGCCAGTTTAGACCAGCAAGTAATGGATGCGGCCCAAAGAGCCGTTACTGCTCTTACGCTTCCGACCGTCAAAGGCAATACCTACACCGTTGTCATTGACCCCATCTTAAGCGGGTTATTTGTCCACGAAGCCTTTGGCCATCTCTCGGAAGCCGATATGCTCTACGAAAATCCTGATTTATTGGAAGTCATGAGCATGGGTAAACGCTTTGGCAGTGAGCAATTGCAGATTTTTGATGGAGCCGCCCCAGCAGGTCATCGCGGGAGCTATTTCTATGATGATGAAGGTGTGGCCGCATCGACAACCCAACTAATTAAAGACGGCGTTTTAGTCGGACGACTCCATTCACGGGAAACGGCGGGAAAACTCGGTGAAACGGCTACAGGAAATGCCCGTTGTCTCAATTACCACTATCCGCCCATTGTCCGCATGACCAATACCTGGATTGAGCGCGGCCAGACTCCTGTGAAAGAGTTGTTTAACGATATTTGCGAAGGGGTTTATGCCCGTAATTGGTTAGGCGGCATGACTAACGGGGAAATGTTTACCTTTAGTGCGGGGGAAGCCTGGATGATTCGCAATGGTCAACTCGCTGAACCCGTGAGAGATGTCACTTTATCAGGCAATGTGTTTAAGACATTAGCTAATATTGAGGCGATCGGGGATGATTTTCATTGGGACGAGTCGGGCGGTTGTGGAAAAGGTGGACAAAGCGGCCTAGCGGTAGGTTGCGGCGGCCCTAGCTTACGCATTAAAGAAGTGGTAATTGGAGGAGATTCAGATTAATTTCCCAGAGACAACACCTTTAACTTGAGCAAATGTATTTTTTGCATTAAAATTAGTCGATATTTACAAGAGAAATGGCAAGTTGATGGCATTTTATGTTATTAAACTAAGTTATCCTTTGCTTAAAAGAATAATGACTGCTTAAAACAATCATGACTCAGACTGGTTTGAAACAATTAATTTAGGAAGGTTAAGCGGTAATGTTTAGTTTGTTCTTATTTCTGATTTATCTCGCGCTTGTTGGAATTGTCTTCTCTGCTAAAAATCAAAAATGGTGGATTAAGGTAGATACTAAAATTCCAGTTTGTACCTATTATTTTGGGCCGTTTGAATCAGTCGCAGAAGCAGAATCTAATCAGGTTGATTATCTGCAAGATTTACAACAAGAAGGGGCCGAAGGGATTAGTTATATCATTGAAAAATGTTGTCCCAAACAATTAACGATCGCCGAAGATGATTTCAATCTCTAAAATTTTTGATGGGCATCTTGGGTGTCCACAGGCTAGAAGCTTGTTCTACGATCTAACAATTAATTAAGCCCACTTATTTATGTCTGTTCAACTTGTTGAAAAAACGATCACTTCTCCAGAGCAAAAATTTAATTTGCCAGGTAATTATTCCTGGGAAGAATTTAAACTCATTCAAGAAGTGGTTCATACTTCTTCTCGACTAAAAATAACTTATGTAGATGGATTTATCGAGTTTATGACATTAGGGGAACGTCACGAAAAAATCAAAACAATTTTAGGTTTTTTGATAGAATTTTATCTTGTACAAAAACAAATTGAATTTACACCAGCAGGAAGTGCAACCCGTGAGTCAGAAATCAAGGGAGCGTCCTTTGAACCCGATGAATCCTATTATATTGGTCAACAAAAAGAACATCCCGATCTAGCGATAGAAATTAATATTACGAGTGGCAGTATTGGTAAATTAGAGAGATATAAACGTTTTCAGATTCGGGAAGTTTGGTTTTGGGAAAATGAAGCCATTGCTATTTATCATTTACGAGATGCTGATAATCCTAAAAAAATCTATTATGAAAAAATTAATCAGAGTGAGATTTTACCTGAATTAGATTTCGCTCTCTTAACTCGTTGTTTATTAATGTCTTCTTCCTTGGAAGCGATGACAGCATTTTTGTCCGCAATAAAAAAATAATATTTTTTCATGTTTAAAGGTTTACTCTCTTTATTCCTAAAATCCAATTGTCCTCTCTGTCAAAGACCTGCTGAATCGACTGTTTGTCATGATTGTGAACGAAAACTTCAAGCTTCTCGATTAAGCAATCCATTACAATTTTGGCAGCAAGATTTACCCCTTTTTGTTTGGGGTCATTATGAAGGTCAATTAAAAAGAGCGATCGCGGTTTTTAAATATGAAAATCATCCTGAACTGGGCGAATTTTTTGGTTATAGTTTGGGTGAAAATTGGTTGAAGTGTAACCTGTTGAAAAAATTTCCTCAATTAACCGTCATTCCCGTTCCTCTTCATGCCCAGAAACAAAAAGAAAGGGGTTTCAATCAAGCCGAATTAATCGCCAAAGCCTTTTGTCACATTACCCGTTATCCCTTGCAAAACCAAGGTTTAATGCGAATCCGCAACACGGATGCCCTATTTAATCTCAATCCCCAAGAACGTCAAGCCAATGTGCAACAAGCGTTTCGCCTTGGTCGAGGGTTGGCTCAACAACCAATGAAACAACCTATTTTGCTGGTAGATGATATTTACACAACGGGGACAACTGCACGAGAATGCGTCAAAGTTTTAAATGCTCATCAGTTTCCTGTTTTAGGAGTGGTAGCGATCGCCTCTGCTCGACCTCAATGATCTAGATTGAGATTAATCGATGATTAGGTCAATTTTTTCGCAAAATTAGCTTCTAATCAGGCATCATTTCGGAAACAATTCGTTAGAATATTACAGTCTTAGTCTGTATAACCAACAAACCTCAAATAGTAGGGCTAATGACCCCTGTTCTATAGTTTTTAATGACAATGACGATGAAATCCCTCTTATCAAAATGTGCTTTCGTGGGTTGGAGTGCCTCTTTTTCTTTGCTCGCTTTCTCTGCTCAAGCAGTGACTCCTCCCAGTGAACGTATTCCTTCCCTACAAAAAAAAGCGACGATTGAAACGCCTGCGGTTAAACCAACCGTCACCGCCCCGACAGCCATTCCTACCGAAATCCCTGCGGCTCAACCAACGGTAACGCCCCAAGCTTCGACAGAAACCCCTGTTAAAGTTCCTGTCGTTGAAGCAACAGCCCCCGCCGCAATTCCGACGGCGATCCCAACGGCGGTTCCTGCGGCCAAGACAACGGTAACGCCCCAAACTCCTACCATAACTCCCGCCAAAACTCCTGGGGCGAAAACCACCGCCGCGACAACGAATACCAAAACGATGGCGACTAAATTGGTGCTAAACCTCAAAGAGCGTCGCGTTTATGCCTATAACGAAGATAAGGTTTTGATGAGCTATCCTGTTGCGATCGGCAAAAAAGGGTGGGAAACGCCTACGGGGAATTTTAAGGTTACTCAGATGATCAAAGACCCCGTTTGGCAAAATCCTTGGAACGGTAAAATTGTTCCCGCTAGCCCCAAAGGCCCCATTGGCGAACGTTGGATCGGTTTTTGGTCTGATGGAAAAAATACCATTGGCTTTCACGGAACCCCCACCTTAAAGAGCTTGGGAACTGCCGCTTCTCATGGATGTGTGCGGATGAGAAACGAGGATGTTAAGGTCTTATTTGAAGTGGTTACGCCTGGTCTTCCCGTTGTCGTTGTGCCTAAATAGTTTTATTACTTTGAATTATTTTTCTGGGGTAGGTATTAAATCGCCTACCTTTTTTGTGTCTTAACAAATTCGGGGGAGTTGATCCCCAGAAAGCATATCCAAAATTCGTTCTGTACCAAAGGCCGTTCTCAGTAAAACTATCCCAGGCGGCTGGGCGATCGCTTCTCCAATCATCTGACTTTCTTTTCCCAAGGGATGATTTTGCATGGTTTGTAACACAATTTCTGCTTGCGATCGCGGAACGACGACCACTAATTTTCCTTCATTAGCGAGATAAAGGGGATCTAGTCCCAATAATTCACATAAACCCGCGACTTCCTCTTGAATTGGTAAAACGTCTTCATTAATGCGAATTCCCACCCCCGCAGTTTGGGCAAATTCATTTAAGACCGTCGCTAATCCCCCACGAGTGGCATCCCGCATGGCCCGCACGTCTGGACAAACTTGCAAAATCGCATCGATTAAACCGTTTAAGGGTTGACAATCGCTCTCAATCGTCGTCGTCAGGGCTAAATCTTCCCGTGCCACAAAAATGGCGGCTCCATGATTCCCCAGATAACCATTAATTAAAATCACATCATCGGGCTGAATATTTCTCGCTTCAGGGGATATATTTTCCCGAATAACGCCAATTCCTGCCGTATTAATAAATAATTTATCTGCCGCTCCTCGTGGCACAACCTTAGTGTCTCCTGTCACGATTTGTACCCCTGCTTGTATTGCCGCTTCTTGCATACTTCTAGCGACTTTTCGCAAGGTTTCCATTGATAAACCTTCTTCTAAAATGACGCTACAGGTCAAATACAGAGGAATTGCGCCACTAACGGCTAAATCATTGACTGTGCCATTGACTGCTAAGGCTCCAATATCACTCCCAGGAAAAAAGAGCGGATCAACCACGTAGGAATCGGTTGTCAATGCCAAGCGATCGCCGAGGGAAGCTAAATCTGATAATGCTAAACGCGCTTGATCTTCGAGGGGAGCCAACAGGGGATTATTAAAGGTTTCAATAAAAATAGCATCAATGAGATTACGCATGGCCCTGCCACCACTTCCATGAGCGAGGGTTACGGTTTTGTCGGAAAAGGGTTTTGGTTTACGTTGCATTTAGAAATTTTTTATCAATCTTTTGATAAGTTATAAAATACCTGCTTTTGTTAACCAATTGTTGGTTTCGTCGATGAAGCATTTAAGATTTTCTAGGATAATTTCGGCCTGTCTTGGGGTGATGAGAATGGTTTCATCTCATAGCGAAATTCCTTCTCGGCGAATATTTTCTAGCAGGGGAGTTTTTTTATCGGAAAAATCTTTTTCTGAGATAGGAAAAATAGAAATGAGTTGATCATATTTTAGATCGAGTTGATTTTTGATTTTTCCCATGCGGAAAATTTCATCACCTGGCGAGGTTAGATGGGTTAAGACGATCATCAGATCAATGTCGGAGTCTTCGTTGGCATCGCCTCTCGCTTGAGATCCATATAAAATTAGCTTTTTTAATTGATCGCCATAGAGTTTTGTTAGTTCTTGGCGAAGTTCTGTAATGATTTCGTTTAGGGTTAAGGTATTTAGCATTATTGCTCTGCTCGTCACAATTTTTTCTATTCATATTTTATCGTAAGCATTTTTCCGCCGCTCTCTTTATTCTTGTTGATCTAGCATAGTATCCCCGAAATTTCGCTATCCAAACGCGATCGCCTAAATTTTTCCTTCTAAACGCTTAAATTGGAGTAACAACATGATGATCGCAGTTTTAAACTTTTAATAATATGGGGAGGGCGATCGCACTAGATTGGTTTGTTTTTTGAACAAAAGGGGGAGAAATTTTAGATTTATCGCCATACAGAGATTTTCATTACGTCAAAATGATAGTCATAAGTCCAGACAGGTATATTTAATTCATCGGCTAAGATAGCAGTAAGAGCATCAACAATGGTAATGGTTTGATCGGGAAATTGTTGAACTTTTTTAATGACTTTTAAATATTGTTCTTCTGTGGGGTTAAGTAAATTAGCAGACTCTAAGCAATTTTGGCTAAAACGATTTGCTTGTTCAAATCCTAAGCGATATAAAAGTAGGCTATAGGTTTCTATGTAAACGGGAAAAGAAACAACAACAATTAATTTTTCTTTGGCAATACGTTGAATTTCTGCTTGCGCTCTAGCATGAAATTGATCGCTAGTATCTATGGCTCCATAGAGCGGTGTGGTATCGGCAAGAATGGCTTTCAAGATTCGGTCTGATTCAGTTTTTGAGAGAGGATAAATTCGTTTAAAACAACATCGTGATTAATAGCGGTATCATTATAGCCACTACCGATGGGAGCGGGATCAAGATGAAATGTTTTTCGTGGTTTGGTTAAATAGCCTTTAGCAATTAGAAAGGATTCTAACGCCGTTTGGACGGTATCAGCAGAGGATGTTTGCTGTTCTTGGGTATAGGTTGTGAGGGCATTAAGGATGGGCAAGGGGAGGTCAAGGGTTATTTGGGGCATCGTTATCAATTTTTTGTTGTTTAAAAATTCTAGCATCTTGCCGATAATCATTAATCGCTCTTATCGAGCATAACTGAACTGACAATGATCGCAATTTTATCTCTTGTAAGGAATGATCGCGGCTTTAAATTTTAACGCATAAGGAGAGGGCGATCGCACACAAATTCCTCAAAAACTCGGTAGGTTGGGTTAAGGAACGCAACCCAAAAAATAAAAGGAGAATGATGTTAATTCGTTTTGGAGAGGAGATATTGTGTGTGTAGAAATGTTGGGTTTCTCTTCGTCAACCCAAACTACGAAGCTATTTTTTCATGAAATCCTGCGATCACCTATTTTTTTCCTTCTAAACGCGATCGCCGAATAATTAATATTTTAGAGATTTGTCAAAAATCTTTACTGACTTGATTTTTTGATTGTTTGTGATTAAATTATAACAATAGCGAAATTGGGAGAGCATCGTTAATGAGTAAGCGGTATTGGCAGATTTTATCCTCAAGGTTTATGGTTGTTCGTCTTTTTTTGTTGGCTTTGATGATGTCGATCATTATAGGCCTGACTTTTCCTGCTTTGACTCAATCTTCTGTTCCCAAGACTCGTCAGGAATTAGTTCAGCAAATAAAGAAAGATGCGGCTCGTCATTTAGAGCTTAATGATAAACCTGACAGAGAATGGGTAGTTAAGGCGTATAAAGACAATAAGTTTAAATTGGCAGAGCAAGAAATTAGTGTCATTTATGAAGAAGAGTTTATTAAGTTAAAAAAAGAGCAAGAACGTAATCCTTTTGAGCAATTATTTAAAAATGGTGTAATAACAACTCTTATTCTTGCTTGTATGGTGGCTATTGGAGCAGCTATCGGAGCAGCATTTGGCGATACAGTTAAAAAATGGTCAAACTTATTTTTCGATGGACTAGGTGGTTTTTTATATCAGTTAGTTGCAGGAAATCCTATTTCATTAAATTCTTCACTTCAGCGTTACCGCAAGGCATTAATTACTAAATATCAATTATTGAAAATTCCCTTTCGTCCTAATTTGCCTTTAGCAATGCGCGAGATTTATGTTCCGCTTAAGGTTGCGGGATCGGGATCGGTAGCTAATATAGAGGCATTTGAGGCGGTTAAAACCCATCGTCGTTTGATGGTAACGGGTGCGCCTGGTTCGGGCAAGTCTATGTTACTAAAGTCTTTAATCTTGGCCTATGCGGAGGATCGTCTATTTTCTCAAAAAGAAGATGTAACGCCGATTTTATTGGAGCTTAATCGCTTAAGTGATTCTACCCTAAGCATTGAACAGTACTTAGTAGAAGCGTTGGGACGGGATGATTTTCTCAAGGCAACTTGGTTTGTCAAGCAGGGTTTAAAAAATGGCAATTTAATGTTGCTTTTGGATGGTTTGGATGAGCTAAATGGCAATGATCGTCCCCAGGTGGTTAAACGAATTAAGGAATTTTTAGATAAGGATGGGAAAGATAAGGATGGGAAAAAGTGTCGAGTGATTATTACCTGTCGGACTCAGGTTTACAATCAGGAATTTCATCAAGAAACGGATCAAGTTTTAGAGATTGTTGAGTTTAGTGATCAACAAATTCGCCGTTTTTTAGGGGCTTGGAAGTCGGAAATGCCCGCCGAGAAAAGTGTTGAGCAATTAATTCAGACTTTACGCGAACGGCCTCGCATTATGGCCTTAGCTCGCAATCCTTTATTGTTAACTATTATTGCCTATCTTTACACC